>VBOK01000120.1 GCA_005877565.1 Nitrospirota bacterium | reverse complement strand
CGAGAGCCAGGGGCTCCTTTTCCATCGACTCGCATGATCGCCTTATTCAGAAAAATGAATAGTACGCGAATACCGGATTTGGGCGGTGGTAAATCAGTGAACGAGCTAAAACGGGGATAGGTGCCTTTTGGAAGCAACAAACCCAACAAACAACTGAAGCGGGTGGCGGCGAGCGGGACTCTGGCGGAGCGGGAGCGCCTTCGCCTGCGCCCGCTTGTTCTGAAAGGTTGGGCCATATCTCCCTACCACTTCGTTACGAATGCTAGGAGCCTTGACTCGCTGCGACTGGCTCACGGAGGTTCCCCCCTTAAGACCGGGTATCTACATGACATATGATCGGGGTATTACCTGATGTACTGTCTGGGCTCCGAACGATACACATGATACGAGCGGGAGAGGGCGCGAAGTCGCAATGGCGGCGCGTGGCCCGTCTCTCATTGTGAAAACGTGACTGCAACGACAGGCAATCAGATGGAACGCGTTCTCATCGTCAAAGAAAACTCCGACAACCAGCTAGAGGAGCGGCGCACAGAGAAGGCCTGCCAGGTTTCTGAGGGCCCGCTTCATCGCTCATTCCCGCTGACCGGGCTCGTCGGGCAGAGCAAGGTAATGCTCAAGCTCCGCGACGACATTCTGAGGATTGCCTCCATGGACACTCACGTCATGATTCTCGGTGAGAGCGGGGTAGGGAAAGAATTGGTCGCCAAGGCGCTGCATGAAAACAACGGTCGTAAACGAAGAGCCTTCCTCGCCCTCAACTGCGCCGCGATCCCGCAAAACCTCCTCGAGGCGGAACTGTTCGGCTACGATCGAGGGGCCTTCACCGGGGCCCAGCTTGCTAAGGAGGGCCTCCTCGAGGCCGCTGACGGCGGCACGCTCTTCCTCGATGAGGTATGCGAGCTGAGCCCTGTCCTGCAGGCCAAGCTCCTCCGCGCCGTGGAGGAGGGAGCCGCACGTCGCCTCGGCGGGATAAAACCGATCACCTTCAACGTCCGCTTCGTGGCGGCGACAAATCTCGACATCTACGAGGAGGTCCGAAAAGGACGGTTCCGGGAAGACCTCTATTTCCGCATCGCCGTCATCGAGATTCAGATCCCTCCTTTACGGCAAAGGCGGGAGGACATTCCCCTCCTGGCGGCACATTTTCTGGAGGCGTGTTCTTCGCGGCATCACCCACGGATCGAAGGGATCACGCCAGAGGCCATGGACCATTTGATGAGCTACGACTGGCGGGGGAACGTCCGGGAGCTGAAGAACGCGGTGGAGCGGGCGGTCGCCTTCGCCAAAGGCCCCTTGATCACGACCGAAGACCTTCCCGAGACGGTCCTGAAAGGCGCTGGGCGTCGGGGGCGATACGGCTTCCACATGTGGAAGAAGGAGACCCTGGAGCGCCTGGAAAGGGAGTTCCTCAGGAATGTCCTCGTTGAGCACGCCGGAATCGTGAGTCGTGCGGCCAAGGCCCTCGGGCTCCACCGTTCCTCTCTCCAGCGACTCATGAGAAAGTATCACCTGCCTGCCGCAAAGCCCCCGTTCGGTGTCGCGTCCCTGCCGTACGAGGACACCACGGAACGGTAGGCACTTGTGCGAAAGTAACGGCTTCCCCTGACGTAGGCCTTGATGTGGGGGCCGCATCTCTGCGGCACTCCCAAAGCTCTGGAAAGACAACGCCCTTCGAGAGTCTTCCCCGTTGGGTGCCACGACGGTGCGACACTGCCTCTGAGAACCGCAGTGGCCGCCTTCCTTGAGTCTCCTTGTCTGATGCTAGATTGCACGCCATCGGCCTCAGGCTTGGTTATGGCAAGCGATTTGCTCCTGCCACTGTAGCCCTTTGTGGCAACCTGACTGAATTCTCGAGAGACGACGCGATCCCGCAGCGTCAGGGAGGAAGAATACTCAGATCGCCGTGTGGAAGTCGGTCAGGGGCCGAGAGGAGGTGAGAGCAAGGACGTGCAGATAAGGGGACGCGACGAAAACGGGAGTTGCGTGATTGTGTAGGAGTTCGCACAATGCGCAGCCGGCCCGTTGGTCAGTCTGGAGGAAAAAAAAGTAACACAAGGAAACGCGAAAGGAGCGCGCCATGAAAACCATGAAAAGATGTTTGAGTCCCTTCCTGATGGTCCTCAGTGGGCTTTTTGTCGTAGGGGTGTGGACGCCCTCGGAGGTAGCCGCCTGGAACTGTGACGGCTATAACCTGCTGCGCCTCTCGGCGGAGTTCAGAGAGTTCGATGGTAACGAGGCATTCACAGATGTAACGGCCCCCCCAGGGAGCAATCTCTATCATAAAATCATCAATGTGCCGGACGGGTGTGACACGTTGTACGTGACCATCTCGGCCGTTGCGGATACCGACTTTGAAACGGCGCTGTGGTTAACCTGCAAAGTCGATGGGAGTTTCTGCAATCCCGGCTCCACCTTCGCAACAGACACCCCCGGATGGATCTCTGTGCAGGTGCAGAACCAGGTTGGTAGGGAAGAGGATAACGGCTTCTATTACACTTGGTGTACACAGATAACGCCCGGCACCCATTTTGTTGAGATTAGGTTTGCCTCAGGCACATCCGGCAACTCTGTATACGTGGAGGCTGAACACTACTATATAGACGCTTCAAACACCGTGGGTGGATGCGTCCTCGCCGCTCCCCCTGATGATCCAAGTTTGATCATCCCGCGGAGCTTAAAGAAGCTCATCCCAATAACACCGCCACAGCTGCCTCTCGTGCCTTCGGCGCTGACAGCCCCCGCGCCTGCGGTGCCGCTGCCGCCGATGCCCAAGCTGCCTTAACTCGCTCCTATGCCGTGCCCCACGGGGGCTGGGCCGATGCCCAGCTCCCGTCTTATGTGTCCCGGCCAGGAAACCCTGCAAGTGAACAAAACGGTGACTGGCAGCTTTCGGAAAAGCTGCCAGTTTGGGCTCAAGGTCCTAGTGCAACACCTGTATCCTGGTCGACCCAGGAACCAATGAGTTGCACATGGCACGGTATCGATGTTTGACCCTCGTGGAGCGCGAGGAGGCGAGTCGCATGTTGGCGGAGCGGGAGCGCCTTCGCCTGCGCCCGCTTGTTCTGAAAGGACGCCACGGGCGTATGTAAACAGAATCACTGGGGACGGCCACCTTTATCCACACGCTACCTACCCGATAGGCAGCAATGTTGGGCCATATCTCCCTACCACTTCGTTACAACTGCTAGGTTCCCCGACTCGCTGCGTCTGACTCACGGATGCTCCCTTCCCAAGACCGGGCATCTACCGGACCTAAAATTGACTGGTTTACCTGAATTTCTGGCGGGTCGTTTTATGATATTACGATACACAGTTGATACGAAGGACCCATGTTCAACTTCTCTATTTCGTTAGAAACGAGAAAGGAGAAAGGAGCGTGCCATGAAAAAATATTTGAGTCCCTTCCTAATGGTCTTCATTGGGCTTCTGGTCTTAGGGGTGTGGACACCCTCGGAGGCACTGGCCTGGGCGTGCAGCAACAACAACCTCCAGCGCCTCGTGGCGGAGTTCGCCTACAAAGATGGCTCGATTGCTTTTACAGATCAACAGCCCCCAGGGATCGTTATCTATGAAAATGACCAGGTCATTGTACCGGACGGGTGCGACACGTTGTACGTGACCATCGCAGCCACCGCACAAGAAGATGATGGGATGTGGTTAACCTGCGAAGTCGATTTTAATTTCTGCAATGCCGGCTTCGACTTCGGCACAGGCAACACCCAAGGATGGGTCTCCATACAGCACCTTCCTTTTGCCGTAGTCGGTGGCCCCACCGGCATCTACTACACCTGGTGCACGCCGATAACGCCTGGCGCCCATGTCGTGGACATCCGGATTGCCTCAGATAACGTTTCCTCCCAGGTGTTCCTCGATTTTGCCCACTTCTATATCGACACTTCTTTCACCCAGGTCTGCATTAGACTTCGCTCCGTTTCAGCCGCCAAGCCCCGGCGATCCCGCCCAAAGCTTGGCGGCTTCCTCTCTCCGAGCACGAGGAGCCAATTCCGGATGCCTCGCGGATAACTGCCGAGGCAGGAGAAACTAGAACAGAGGCGGGATGCCCAGGAATCTGGCGGTGACCGACCTCGCTGCACTCATGGTCACGGTACAGGTCCTGTGCGAAACCATATCGCAGCCGCGCCAGTGGGTGAAGATAGAGCCGAAGGCCGGCGTCGCCGTGAGGGTCACCACCGTGCCGCTCGTATAGGAGGCCGCGCAGGTGGGCCCGCAGTCGATTCCGCCATCACCGGAGGTGACGGTACCACTGCCGATGCCCGTCTTGTTGACCGAGAGGGTGAACGTCTGCAGGTCAAAGGTCGCGGTGACCACGGTGTCGCTATTCATGGTCACCGTGCAGGTGCCAGTGCCCGAACAGCCGCCGCTCCAGCCGGTGAAGATGGACCCGCTGGCCGGCGTCGCCGTGAGGGTCACCTCCATGCCGCTCTCGTAGGAGGCCGAGCAGGTGGCCCCGCAGTCGATCCCGCCATCGCCTGGCGGAGCGGTCAAGAAACCAGGCGAGGGGGAGTCGTGATAAGATAAAGCGCAACAGGTCAACTCCCTGGAGCTTATTATGAACCGCACGGCCTGGGCGCTGCTTGCGTGGATGCTACTGCAGACTACCTTTCCGGTAGGTTGCGCGGCTGTCGAGCCTCAGGGTCTTCACTCGGACCGTGCCCAGGTCGGACATCCTGAGAAAGACGATACTTCACAGAATCTGCGGGATGTGAGGCCTCTGCCACGAAGAGAGGGTCCGCCCTGTGAAATGCCGCTCGGGCGCATTCCGCCGCCCGGCGAGCGAGAGAAAAGCATCCCCTGCCGTCCGGGTCCCAGTGAGCCTGCGTCGCCGGACGCGCAAGATGCTCGGCCGGCCCAACCTGGCCCTGATCCTTCAGGAACACACTAATTACGAGAGCCGCGAACCCCTGCCGCTACTCACAGGTCGTGAACTTAAACGAGGCGATCCGCGTGCTCCAATTGAATGCGCCATTGCTCTTCAAATACTCGTTGGTGTACCAGAAGGTGCAGTCGTCCGTAGGATCCACGCTGATGCTGCTGTAATCGCCCCAACGGTGGATATTCAGAGTCTGTGACCCGGTCCCTTCCCGGATTGAGGTTTCCGCACCCAGCAAGCCTAAGGGGTCTTCGGGCGTTCGGCCGGTATAGCGGATGCCTGGATGAATGGCCCTGCTCGAGACACTGTACCCCACCGCGATATTCCCGACCTTATCCATGGCCATGCTGCCCATCCACCGATAGGTCGAGTCCGGGGCGTAGGTCCCCTGCTGGTACAGGACCGGCGTCGCCGCCGCCAGGGTCGTGCCGGTCGCATTACGGAGTTCATACCATCGGACGCCTGCCACGCCGTTCCCGGCATTCACTGAGTGATTCGCGACGATCGCCTCATGGCCGTCGGCGAAATGCCGGTAGGCCAGGCGGTACATCAGCCGGTCGCCGAGCGAGTCCAGCCTGGTTCTCGTCCCGCTCTGTGGAATACAGGCCCCACCATTACAGGCTCTACTGAAGGCGGCCACAGGGATGTTGGTCGGCCCCGTCAAGGTTGTGTTACTTGGCGTTGTCCAGTCCACGTGGAACTTCCACAGCCGAAGCACGTTGAACCCAAAAGCCAGAAAGAAATTCGGAGAGCCTGCCGGCGGCGCGATGGCTCCGTCCAGGTCGGAAGGCAACAGGCCGCCGAACGATGCGCTCAATTGAAAACATTGCTGCGTGACCGGGCGGGCGACGTTCCCGAGCATCGCGTCGCGATCATAGGCACACACGCGCGCGCCCACAAAGAAGGGCCCGTTGAACATATTGAACGAGACATAGTAGCCGTCCGGCCAGACCCCCAGCTTCGTGTAGTCCGGAAATCCGGTGTAGGAGAACGCGTAGCGGTTGTAGGAACCGGTGGCGTCCGGTGTCGTGGAGACAGCCACGCATTGATAGTACGGCGGCCCGCCCGAGACCGCGAACTGAGTCAGGACCCAGCGATTGGCCGCTTTGTCGTACTGAGCGATGGGGTCGCCGTCATTGAACTGCTCGCATGGCCCGCCGAAACCTGTCCAGAGGGTGTTGCCGTCCGCCGGGCCATAGACAATGCTGCCGGTGCCCTTATCGAAAACCGCGAAATCTTCATTGACCCATTGGACGTACTGATCGATCATCTGGCCGTCGACCGTCATGCGCGCCCCCGCGGCGCCGTTCGGATCGGGCGGCACGGCATTGACCGCATAGGTTGGGAGTCCGACGCCGTCAAATCCCAGACCCGGCGTTGTTGCTACACCAAACCCTGAGCCCTGCTGGGTGACCGGATCATCCTGCGACTTCAGGAGTGAGGCCCTCAGGATGCTCTTGTGGCAGCGCGAGGATCGGATACAGGACGACAAGGCTGGATACCACAGCGATGCTGAGTAATTTCTTCATGGGTGTCTCCATTCAATTTCGCGGAGCACTATGATAGAAAATTAATCTGGGCAAATCAAATGATTCGAGGAGAAAAGGGGAAAGGAAAACAGGGACATGCGCCTTTTGAAGCAAAAAGGTGCTAATCCCCAGCGCGCTACAGCACGTCGCGGATGGCGCCGGGATCGATGCGGGTGATGGACTCTTGGGTCAGCCGGATGATCAGACCCTGCGAGAGGCCCACGTCCATCACCACCCGGTACATGAGCGGGCGGCCCGGCCCTACCGGGAAGACCACGAGATCGTACACGACCTGCCCCGACACGCTGACACTGTCGGAGGCCGAGACGGTCGCCTTGATGGATGTCAGGTCCACCTCAGTCTTGGCGACGTCGATGTGGTCGAACTCCCGGAAGGCCTCGACGAGGTCGCGTTGAGCGAGGATGTTGCGCGCGGCGAGGTCCTTCGCCGTCCTGATCTGCAACGCCTGCTGCAGACGCTCGTGCAGAAGGCCGAGCGCCTCTTCATACCGTTCCTTCTGCAACGCGCCGTAGTAGCGGACGCACACGGCGGCGAGTGTGCTGGCCGGACCTTCGGTGGACGCGGCCTCGCTCCGGGGCACGGCCGACAGGATCGTCAGGGTCGCGATGACCAGAGGCGGCAGGAACCGTGTCATGGGTTGCGATCCTTCTCTTGCAGGCGCGCCTTGAGCCGGCCGATCAACAGCCAGCGGTAGATCCGGACGGAAATCGGGATGACGATGACCAGCCCGATGATCAGGTACATGAAGAACTCTTCCTGAGAGATGCCGTACATGGGACGGTTCCTCCGCCAACTATTCTATCAGAGACTCCCCGGACGATAGACGATGGGGTCGGGCACCTGAGCTTCGGCGAAGCCCTTGCGGCGCAGCCGGCAACTGTCGCAACGGCCGCACGCGCGCCCCTGCTCGTCCGGGTCGTAGCAGCTATGGGTCAGGTGAAGCGGCGCCTTGAGGGCCAGGCCCCTCTGTATGATCTCCGCCTTGGTCATCCGGAGCAAGGGCGCCTCCACGCGAATCGTCCCGCCTTCCACGCCGACTTTTGTGCCTAGCCTGGCCAGGGCTTCAAACGCGCGCAGGAACTCCGGACGGCAATCAGGGTAGCCGCTGTAGTCCAGCACATTGGCCCCGAAATAGATCGCCTCGGCCTGCACCACCTCCGCCCATCCCAGCGCCAGGGCCAGCAACAGGGTGTTGCGGGCCGGGACGTAGGTCGGCGGGATGCCGGAGCCGATCTCTTTGTCCGGGCGGTCTTTTGGAACCGGCACCGCGTCGGTCAGCGCCGAGCCGCCGATCGCCCGCAGATTGACCTCCACCACCAGGTGACGCTTGGCGCCGAGTGTCGCGGCGATCTCAGGGACTCGCTTCAATTCCACGGCATGCCGCTGGCCGTAATTGACGGATAATAGATACAGCTCGTTCCCGGCGGCTTTGGCTTCGGCGGCCGTGACCGTGGAGTCCAGTCCCCCGCTGCACAGCACCACGGCCCGTTTAGCGGGGGAGCTCGCCAAGCTTGACCTCCACGTCGCTTCGCTTGAACTCGCCTTGCCGGTTCATGCGGAGAACCTCCAGCTTCATCCGGTCGCCGGGCTGATGCTTGCGGATCAGCCGACGCAGGCCCTCCGAGGTGAGAATCATCATGCCGTCGGCCATTGTCACGATATCTCCGCCGATGATCACGATCGCGTTGCCGATGACCACCTGCCGCGTTCCTCCCTGCAACCCGGCCTTGGCAGCGGGGCTCCCCTTTGCGACCCGGACGACAATGGCCCCCTGCTCCACCGGAAGCTCAAGCGCGCGGGCCACAACCGGCGTCAACGTCTGCGTCTCGGCACCCAGATAGGCATACGCGACGTAGCCGCGCGCAAGGATGTCCGCCACCACGCGCTTCGCGGTGTTGATCGGGATGGCGAACCCGATGCCGATGTTGCCCCCGGAGGTCGAGAAAATCGCCGTGTTGATACCGATCACGCGGCCTTCGGAGTCCAGCAGCGGGCCGCCGGAGTTGCCGGGATTGATGGCGGCGTCCGTCTGGATGACGTCTTCGATCTCCGTCGCGCCGGCCTTCACGACCTTGCGCAGCGAGCTGATGATGCCGGCCGAGAGACTGTGCTCCAGCCCGAAAGGATTGCCGATCGCCAAGGCTTTTTGCCCGACCTCCAGCGCGGAGGAATCGCCCAGCGGCAGGACGGTCAGCGCTTCGGGCGGGGCTTTGATCCGCAGCACCGCGAGGTCGGTCTGCGGGTCGGCACCGACCACCTTCGCCGTCCACTTGCTCCCGTCGGCAAGGCTGACCTCCAGTCGCTGGGCTCCCTCAACGACATGGTGGTTGGTCAGGATGTGTCCGCTGGTATCGAGGATGAAGCCGGACCCTGACGAATCGCTGGGGATCGGGTTGAAGAAGAAGTCGTAGGCGATGGCCCGGTTGGTGATGTTGACGACGCCGGCGTTCAGCCGGCGGTAGATCGCGACGCTGTTCTCCTCGTCGCTGGTGAGGGCCCAGGCCGAAGACGCCGCCACCCAGGCCACGGCGATCGCGAGGAGCGTGGACCGCATCCGTTAGAGTTCCTGTTCCTCCTCCATCTCGATCTTCTCGAGCATCTCCTGCTTCGCCTGGCACGTGACGCACCGCCGGGCGAACGGGACCGCGCGCAGCCGCTTCTCGGTGATCTCCGCCCCGCAATCGGCACAGCGCCCGTACGTGCCTTCTTCGAGCTTCACCAGCGCCTCGTCGATCTGCTGCCGCATCTTGTTGCGCAGCTCCATGATGGAGATGTCCCGGACCCGTTCCGTGTCGAGGAGCGCCTGATCGCCCACATCAGGGGCCGAGTCGACCCGCCGCTGGATCTCGTCGGACATCCGATGACCGATGAGCCCATTGATCTCCTTCATCACCTCCTGGCGGCGCTCCAGCAGCATCTTGCGGAGCACCTCGGTGCGCGGGTTCGAACTCGCCGTCTTCGTCGTCGAAGGCGACTCTGGCGCCTTGGGCGCAGGCACTTTGGCCTTCGCCTTGGCCTTCGCCTTCACCACCGTCTTCGCCATCGCCTTCACCGCTCGGCGCGGCTTGGACTTCGCGGTCATGCGGGTTGCCCTCCTCCCTGAATGAGACCTATGGCTTTCTCCAACATGTCGCGCTCGTTCTTGTATGTCAGCGTGCGGAGCGCGTCCTCGAGCGGAAACCAGCGCACTTCCTCCACTTCGTCGTCATGATCGGACGTGCTCCCGCCGAGGTATTCCATCAGAAACAGGTGCACCGTCTTGACGATACGGCTGCGATCGGCCTTGGCGTAGAACTCATAGGTCACCTCGCCCAGCTTCCGGAGCACCTTGGCGTCGAGCCCGGTCTCCTCGCGAACCTCCCGGACGGCGGTCTGTTCGAGATCTTCCCCCTTTTCAACCCAGCCCTTCGGCAAGGCCCACGCGTCCCCATCGGCGCGGGGCACCCGGATCACGGCCACCTCGTAGCCTGCTCCGGCCGGTCGGAAGACGACACCGCCCGACGAGATGCGATGGACGACCATGGTACTCAGTACTGGATCAGGGCCTGGACCTCGCAGCCATCGAGTTGCTCGCGCCCTTTGAGCGAGCACAACTCGACCAGAAAGGCCAGCCCCACAATCTCCCCTCCGAGTTGGCGAACCAGATTGACCGTCGCGGCGGCCGTCCCGCCGGTCGCGAGCAGGTCGTCCACGATGAGCACCCGCTCGCCCATGGCAATCGCGTCCCGGTGCACCGCCAGCGAGTTGGAACCATACTCCAGATTATATTTGACCTCGAAGATGTCGGCCGGCAGCTTGCCGGGCTTCCGGACCGGCACGAAGCCGGCGTTGAGCTGATGCGCCAGCGGAGCGCCCAGGATAAACCCGCGCGACTCAATGGCGACGACCTTGGCCACGTTGCGGTTCCGGTAGAGCGCGGTGAGGTCTCCGATGACGCTGCGGAACGCCACGCGGTCC
The DNA here is from genome assembly GCA_005877565.1 of Nitrospirota bacterium. GTDB lineage: Bacteria > Nitrospirota > Nitrospiria > Nitrospirales > NS-4 > NS-12. Next base: position 3,306 of record VBOK01000120.1, on the reverse strand, counting down.
TTGAGCAACGTCGTGATGTCATAGAACAGAACCCCGGGTTTGGGGAAATTCGGAACCTCACGAATGAGCTTTTTGTAATTCATGTGGGGGGTGAGTATAGGGGCACCGAGGAAGGTGTGTCAATCTCACGGCAGAATTGTGAAGCCTTGTGCGTTCCCGGTCGGCGTTTTCCAGGTCACGGACACGTCGGTCACCTCCGCGAGCGACGGCCCGCGGCGAAGCCGCGCCAGCAGTTCCTCGACCTTTGCGCGCGGACCTTCGACCTCGACCTGCACTCGTCCATCATAGAGATTGCGCACCCAGCCGGACAGGCCCAAATCCTTCGCGGCCCGTTGCGTGAACGCGCGATACCCGACGCCCTGGACATCGCCGGAGACAACGACCTCGGCGGCGACCAGCTCGGGAGATTCTGGGGGAGGGACGTTCATAACGATGAATGATGAACGATGAATTCTGAATTGCATTCAGCGTTCTGCATTCCGCGTTCAGCGTTTCAAGTGAGGTGTGGTCGGGGCGAGAGGATTTGAACCTCCGACACCTGCGTCCCGAACGCAGTGCGCTACCAGGCTGCGCTACGCCCCGATTCAGGGAGTGAACGGCATGCCGAACGCCTCGGCCACCGCGCGGTACTTGACACGACCGTCGGCGAGGTTGAGGCCTTTCGCGAGAACCGGATCGATCCGGACCGCCTGCTCCGGTCCCAGTTCGGCCAAACGGAGAATAAAGGGAAGCGACGCGTTGGTCAAGGCCAAAGTTGACGTGTGCGGCACAATCCCCGGAATGTTCGGCACGGCATAATGCAGCACACCGTCCACTCCGTAGACCGGGTCCGAGTGGGACGTAGGACGGGTCGTCTCCACGCACCCGCCTTGGTCCACCGCCACGTCCACGATGACCGCGCCCTTCTTCATCCGGCCGACGGTCCCGCGGCTGACCAGGACAGGAGTCCGGCCGCCCGGCACCATGACAGCGCCGATGACCAGATCGGCTTCCAGGACGGCCTGCTCGATCCATTCAGGATGAGGAGCCATGGTCGTGACACGTCCCTGGTACAGGGCATCCAAGGCCTCCAGCCGTTCCCGACTGAGATTGAACACGGTCACCTGGGCTCCGAGCCCCACCGCCATCTGGGTCGCATGCGTCCCAACGACACCGGCCCCGAGGATCACCACCTTGCCTGGAGCGACGCCGGGCACGCCGCCCAGCAGGACGCCGCGGCCCCCGTGCGTCCGCTCCAGGTAGTGCGCCCCGATCTGGACGGACAGCCGCCCCGCGACCTCGCTCATGGGCCGAAGTATCGGAAGGCTGCCGTCCGGGCACTCGACGGTTTCGTAGGCGATGGCGAACACCCGCCGATCCAGCAGGGCTTCGGTCAAGGGCCGGTTGGCTGCGAGATGGAGATAGGTGAAGAGGGCCTGGCCTTTCCGGAAGAGCGGATACTCCGCGGGCAGCGGTTCCTTGACCTTGACGATCAGGTCCGCTCGCTCGAAGAGGGCGGTCTTGTCGGAGACCACCTCAGCGCCGGCCGCCCGGTAAGACGGATCATCAAGCCCGCTGCCCGCGCCGGCTCCGGCCTCCACCAGCACCCGATGGCCGGCCTTCACCAGCGTGCGCGCGCCGTCGGGGGTGAGCCCGACACGGAATTCATGGTCCTTGATCTCTTTGGGAACGCCCAGGATCATGGCTTGCCCGTAGACCCGCTGGCGCCGCCAGTCCCGGAGGGCTGGCACGTCGACACCCGCTTGCCGGTAATCGCACCGACTGCGCCGTACGACGTGCGGAATGTTCCTTCGAGGCGACGATTATCGCTCAGCAGCAAACTGTCCTCCTGATACCCGCCTTGAAAGTCCCACCGGAGGTACACGGCATCGCCGTAGATGCGGATCTCGCTGGGCGACGGCCCCTGGACACCGGCCGCCTCCGGCGACGGCAGGACGATCTGCGATTTGCCCTCCCGATGGCTCAGGGTGTGGGAATGCACGGTCCACTCCCACACGCCGCACAGCCGCGCGAAGCCGGCTTCCAACCGCTTGGCCTCGGCCACCGGGTCCAGTTCCACAGCCCGCGCCGTGGGCAGAATCAGTATCAGGCTGATCAAGAGCGCAGGAACAAGATCTCGTACCGTCATCTTCCTATTTTCCCCGATCATCCGCGAAAGCACAATAGACGCGATATAGACAGCCTTCCGAGCTTTGCGGTATGATCGCTTCGCCTTGGGAGGGTTGAGATGATGACGGAAGGCAACGCCACGACTTCGCCGGCCGGCAAATGCGACGGCTGCGGGGCCACGGACGTTCTGCTCATGAAGATCTCGCTGGGTCGCGACTTCTTCGGGCGCGTCTACGACCGGCTCTCGCCGAGCGCCGATCTGAGGCCGAAGTGGTACTGCGACCGCTGCTCCGTCGAGAAAAATCTCCAGCGCGACTTCCGCGACATCAAGGGCGAGTTCGAGAAACTGGCCAAGGGCGCTGCCTCGGTCTTGGGCCAGGCCGACCAGCTCGAGCGGGCCAAGCTCCGGCTCAAGGAGATCGCCGCCATGCTGGCCGCCGATACGCTCAAGGCGACCCTCTTGAAACCCGAGGAGATCGCGGCCCTCGTGCGGGCCCTCGAAACCCACCGCTCCGCATCCACAGTGTGAGATGCCCACGTTCAAACGCCACATCTTCATGTGCATCAATCAGCGCCCGAAGGGCGATCCCCGCGGGTGCTGCGCGGACAATGGCTCGGTCCGTCTGCAGGAGTTCATGAAGAAGGAAGTGGACCGGCTGGGGCTCAAAGGGATCGTCCGGGCGAACAAGGCCGGCTGCCTGGATCACTGCGAATACGGACCCAGCATCGTCGTGTATCCGGAAGGCGTCTGGTACTGGGCTGGCACCGAGGCGGACGTGACCGAGATCATGGAGAAGCACATCGTCGGAGGGCAGATCGTCGAGCGACTCCTTATGCCCGGCCACGAGCTGCCCACGACCGCGCTCGAGCCGTTGAAAGCGTGACCACGCCGGCCAAGGACATCTTCGAGCTCTTTTCGCGGGCCCTGTTCGAAGGAGTCAAACCCATGATGCTCAAGAGAGATCACCTGGTCCGCCACCCTGACCGGTGTACCCACAATGCGGTCTGCATCCCGGTGTGCCCGACCGGAGCCTGGCTGTCTACGCCGCCCTACAAGTTCGATTCGTCCCGCTGCATCGAGACCTGCCGGCTCTGCCTGGACGCCTGCCCGTCGCAGGCAATCTACGCCGTCTTTCGCAAAGGCGACAAGCTCCTCGAGCCGTCCAAAACGCCACCCTCAAAGTAGACCATCAGATT
>VBOK01000256.1 GCA_005877565.1 Nitrospirota bacterium | reverse complement strand
TAGCCCTTGTACGGCTTCGCATGGACCACGGTGGCGTGACAGGTCGCGCACCCCTCGCCCTTGCCCCGTTTCTGGAAAGCCTCCATGTGCTTGCGGTGCTCCATGATCAGGCCGGCCTTCTTCAGGGGGCCGGGCAGATCCCGCTCGGCGATCTCCGAGATGCGCAGCATGTTCCGGTGGCAGGACAGGCAGACCTCGGAATACACGGTCGCCTTCAAGTCCTCCGGTTTCTTGGGGGTGCCAAAGAAGGTGACCCAGACGTCATGCGTCCCCTTGATGACCTTGTCCTGGATGAGCCCTTCGAACGTCGGCCGGACGTGACAGGCCACGCAGGTCACATCCTTGTGGGAGGATTTCACCCAGCTATCGTAGGAGGGCTTGATGATGTGGCAGGTCGCGCAGAACTTGGGCGCGCTCGTGAGCGGGATCGCCACGGCTGCGGCGACCACCCCCAGCACCGCCACGACGACCACGATCAGGATGGTCTTGGGGATCCTGAATTCCATCAGGTACGCGGACCGCGCCTCATGGGAAAGCGCTTGCCCACGATGACAGCCAGACCGGCGATGTCGTCCGGATGGAGCACGGGCACGCCGTCCGGCGCCCGATCAAGCGGCTTGTTGGAGACCAGCGCCAGCAATCCCTCCGGCGAGACTTCCACTTCCCCGACGCGGTCGCGCACCACGACCACCTTGGGATAGCCTCCGCTCTTCCAGCCCTCCGCGATGATCAGATCCACCCCGTCCCGCACGTACCGCTCGCGCAGTTGCTCGACTTGGACTTCCTCGTCCACATCGGCGAACATCGCCAGGCTGCCCTTGGAGGTCACGATGACCGTCTTGGCCCCGGCCCGCTTGAGTCGCCAGGAGTCCTTGCCTTCGGTGTCGAGGTCAAAGCCGTGGCCGGCGTGCTTGATCGTGGCGATCCGGTAGCCCTCCCGGACCAGTACGGGGATCAGACGCTCGATGAGCGTGGTCTTGCCGCTGTTGGAGCGACCCACGAAGCAGAGAATTGGTATGTTCATGGCACGTTAATCGTTAAACGTGAAACGTTAACCGTGACAAGCCAAACATAGTTCATTTTCATTTAACGAATAACGGTTAACGTTTAACGGATCTAAAACCCGCCCCCCAGCACCTGCACGTTCACGACGTCGCCGGGTTTGAGCTTCTCGACCTCCACCGGCACGTCAATGAGGCCGTTGGCCTTGACCATCGAGGTTAGGATGCCGGAGCCCTGGCTCCCGGTCGTGCGCACCATCAGCATGCCGTTTTCCATCCAGAGGACGCCGCGGAGGAAGTGCCGCCGGTCGGGCCGTTTCGAGAACTTCTCCTGGAACAGCGCCTGGACGACCGGGCGGGCCAGCACCTGACTGCCGCACATCTTGAGGATGGCCGGACGCACGAGCTGCTCGAAGGTGACCATCGAGGAGACGGGATTGCCCGGCAGGCCAAAAGCCAGAGTCTTTCCGATCTTGCCGAAGGCCACGGGCTGGCCGGGCCGGATCGCCAGCTTCCAGAAGTTCATCTCGCCGCCGAGTTCCTGGAACACCGGCTTTGTGAAGTCATAATCGCCCATCGAGACTCCGCCGGACAGCACCAGAAAGTCGGCGTTCAAGCTCTGGCGGACCTTCGCCTTGAGGTCATCCGGGTTGTCCTTGGCAATGCCCAGAAGGATCGGGAGCCCGCCCGCCTCCTTGACCTGCGCGGCGATCCCGTAGCTGTTCGAGTTGACGATCTTCTCCTCGTTGAAGCGCTCGTCGAGGTCGGCCAACTCATCACCCGTCGAGAGGATCGCCACCCGCGGCCGCTGGTAGACGTCCTTGAAGACCTTGACGGACTGCGGCGTGTTCTCGGTGTCCTCCACCTTGAGAACCGTGTCGGCCCCCTTGGGGATGGGCGCGCCGGTCATGATCCGGATCGCCTCGCCCTGGCCGACCGTCTTTGCCGGGAACTTCCCCGCCGGCACGTCCTCGATGACCTTGAGCACGGTGGGCGTCGTGATGGCGTGCGCCTGCTTGATATCCTCATAGCGCACGGCGAACCCGTCCATCGCCGAGTTGTCCCAGGGCGGGTTGTCCCGCTCGGCGATGATGTCCTCGGCCAGCACGCGGCCCAGCGCGTCGAGCAGGCCGACCTTCTCGAGGCCCAGGACTGGCACGGTGTCCAGGACGACTTTCAGCGCGTCTTCTAAGCGAGTGAGGCTTTCTTTCATTGCTTGATCGGGGAAAAGCCGGGCTTGTTCTTGGGCGGTGCCACGGGCCCGGACCGCTTGCGGACGAAGTCTTCCACCTTCTGGGCGAGCTCATGGAACGCCGCGGCCGTGTCGGTGTCGGAGCAAAACATGGCGTAGGGCTCGCCGGCGTCGCATTGCACGGCGACGTCCGGATCGAGCGGGATGCGACCCAAGAACGGCACGCTCATTTCGAGGGCCGCCGCTTCGCCGCCGCCCTTCTTGAACACCTCGATCTCTTTGTGGCAGTGCGGGCAGGTCATCCCGCTCATATTCTCCACGATGCCGATGACCGGGAACTCGCTGTCCTTGACGAAATTGACCGATTTGCGCGAGTCCAGCAGCGCGACTTCCTGAGGTGTCGTGACGATGATGCAGCCCGTCACGTCGCCGATGAGGTCCATCGTGGTCACCGACTCGTTGCCGGTGCCCGGCGGGAGGTCCACCAGGAGGTAGTCCAGCTCCTGCCACTCCACGCCGCCGATGAGCTGGTTGATGAACTCGTACTTGTAGGCGTCGCGCCAGACGATCGGGTCGTCGGAATTCTGGAGCAGGAAGGCCATCGAGGCCACCTTGATGTTGTACGCCTGGAACGGGATGATGCCGCCGGTCGCGCTGATCTTGAGCTTCTGCCCCTCCCCGCCGACCATCTTGGGGATGTTGGGCCCGTGGATGTCCATGTCCACAACGCCGACTTCCTTGCCCAGGAGCGCCAGGCTCACGGCCAGGTTCGTCGTGACGGTGCTCTTGCCGACCCCGCCCTTGTTACTCATGACCAGGATCTTGTGGCGGATGACCGACATCCGCTTGTTCACGAGCCAGCGGCTGTGCCCTTCCTTGTCCTTCTGGCAGGTCTCGTTCTCGTCGCAGATGGCGCAGGCCCACAGGTAGGTGCAGGGCTGGGAGGACGGGTGGGAAATGATGGGGATCTCTCCAGGCATGCCCTCTATCTCCCTTGGACCTTGTCCACAGTATGCTCCAGCACCGGCAGCACGACGGCGAGGTTCTCCCGCGCACCGCGGGGGCTTCCCGGCAGGTTGACGATCAGCGTCCGGCCGCGGATGCCGGCCGTCCCGCGGGACAGCATGGCCGTCTGCACCTTCTTCAGACTCTCCAGCCGCATCGCTTCCCCGATCCCCGGAATCTCCTTCTCGGCCACCTCGCGGGTGACGTCCGGCACCACGTCCGTGGGACGGACCCCCGTGCCGCCGACGGTCAGGACCACGTCGGCCGTACTGCCCTCACAGAGCGACACCAGCCGGTCGCGGATCGCCTGCCGCTCATCCGGCACCACGTCGTACGACGCGAGGCTGGCGGGAATGGACTCGACGAGCTGCGTCAAGGCGGCCTTCCCCTTGTCTTCTTCCCGCCCTTCGGCGATCTTGCTGCTCACGACGAGGATCGCGGCCCTGATCACCGATTGCCGGCTGCGGCGGTCGCGGTCGAGGCCGCCGGGGCCACCTCCGGCGCCGGTTTCTTTTTGCCGAAGAGCCGGGCCCCCACGATCCCCAGCTCGTAGAATGCGTACATGGGCACTGCCATGATGGTCTGGTTGAACGGGTCCGGGGTCGGCGTCAGGATGGCCGCGATGGTAAAGGAGCCGACCAGGGCCCACTTCCAGTAGCGGCGCAGCATCACGGCGTCCACC
>VBOK01000257.1 GCA_005877565.1 Nitrospirota bacterium | reverse complement strand
CATGAACACGAAATTTCAGCGGACAATCAATGACGACTTCGAGACCGCGAAAGGGGGACGTCTGCCAAGCCCTCCTGGGCATGACGACCACCTGCTGGACGCCTACTCGCAGGCGGTCATCAGCGCGGCAGAGAAGGTCAGCCCGGCGGTCGTCTATATCGATGTGCTGCATCGGTTGAGGAGCCGCCGTATGGCTGATCCGCGGTTCCCCCAGGAGGCGCGGGGCAGCGGCTCCGGCTTCATCTTCACGCCGGACGGGTTCATTCTGACGAACAGCCACGTGGTGCATGGGGCCAGCCGCATAGACGTCGTTCTCTTGGATGGCCGGCGAGTCATCGCCGATCTCGTGGGTGACGATCCGGACACCGACCTCGCAGTCGTCCGGATCGACGCCCAGAGTGTCGCTGCCGCCCCGCTTGGGGACTCGAACGCCATCCGTGTGGGGCAGTTGGCGATCGCGGTCGGGAACCCCTACGGCTTTCAGTGCACGGTGACGGCGGGCGTGGTCAGCGCGCTCGGCCGGTCGCTTCGCTCGACATCAGGGCGTCTGATCGACAGCGTCATCCAGACGGACGCCGCGCTCAACCCCGGCAATTCCGGTGGTCCCTTGGTGAATTCGCGTGGAGACGTCATCGGCGTCAACACCGCTGTGATCCTGCCGGCGCAGGGGATCTGCTTCGCCATTGGCATCAACACCGCCAAGTTCGTCGCGGGCCGCCTCATCAAGGACGGCAAGATCCGGCGCGGCTTCATTGGCGTGAGCGGGCAGAACGTACCGCTCCCGCGCCGTCTCGTGCTGGCGCACAGCTTGCCGGTCGAGAGCGGCATCCAGGTCGTGGCGGTCGAGCCGAACAGCCCGGCGGAGCACGCGAGTCTGCGGGAAGGAGACATCATCGTGGCCTATGGAGAGCATCCGACGGCCGGCATCGATGACCTGCACCGGCTCCTGGTCGAGGAACAAGTCGGTGTGCAGGCCCCGATGACGATCGTCCGGCGTTCTGAAAAACGGGTGCTGAACATCGTGCCGGAAGAATCCCCCTCGAGGGGATGAGTCGCTAGGAGGAACATCATCGAAAATTAAAGGGGATGGGTGATGGAGAAGCCGGCGGTCACACAATATCCGATTCACGAACTCTTAAGGCGTCGGTGGAGCCCGCGGGCGTTCTCGTCCCGGCCGGTCGAGCCAGACACCCTGCGGAGTTTACTCGAAGCCGCCCGCTGGGCGCCGTCTTCCTACAACGAGCAGCCCTGGAGCTTCATCGTGGCGACCAAGGAGGATGAGGCCGAATATGCGCGTCTGTTGAGCTGCCTCGTGGAAGGTAATATCCAGTGGGCGCAACATGCGCCGGTGCTGATGGTTTCGGTGGCGAGACTAACCTTCGAAGACGACGGCAAGCCGAACCGCCATGCCTTTCACGATGTAGGCCAGGCAGTCGCCAATCTCATTGTTCAAGCGACGGCGCTCGGATTGGTGGTGCATCAGATGGCGGGCATCTTTCCTGAGAAGGTCAGAGCGCTGTATGGCGTCCCGGAACAGTATGAGCCGGTGGCGGGGATTGCGTTGGGCTATCCCGGCGACCCACAGAGTTTGCCCGAAGGGCTCAGGCAGCGTGAATTGGCTCCCAGAGTGCGGAAGCCCTTAACGGAGTTCGTGTTCTCAGGGCGATGGGGCAAGACGTCGCCAATCTTCACCGGTTGATGGTGACTGAAAAGGAACTCAGCGTATGAAAGCGCACTACCTGGGGCACGTCGTCTTTTACGTGAGGGATCTGGAGCGGTCCCTGACCTTCTACCGTGACCTCTTGGGGTTTCAGGAGGTCGGGCGGACGTTCGGGGGAAAAGCAGCGGCGCTGACCTCAGGCCGTACCCACCATGAACTGCTGTTGATCGAGGTCGGCGAGGCACCCCGTGCTCCCGCCGGTCGCCGCCTCGGGCTCTACCATATCGGGATCAAAATCGGTGACTCAATGGAGGATCTCCGCAAGGCCAAGGCCGAGTTGGAAAAGGCGGGGGTACCCATCACCGGCATGAGCGACCACACCGTGAGCCAGAGCCTCTATCTGGCCGATCCCGACGGCAACGAGGTCGAGCTCTACGTGGACGCCGACCCGGCGATCTGGGAAAAGAACCCGGCCGCGGTTCTGTCTCCGATCAAACCGCTCCAGCTTTGATCTCTTTATTTTTGTGGTTGGCCCTTGCCCGCCAGCAGGTCGTCTTTCTTGGGAATCTCCTTGAGGATGTCAGGGCGCACCTCGAAGATGCCCGTCATGGCTGACCCGAGCGCATAGGTCAGCCCCTGTTCTTCCCGCCCGAAGGCAATCCGGCCTAACAGCTTGCCTTGTTCGCCCGCGGCGATCAGCTCCGCCGCCGGAGTCGCCAGCCCGTATCGTTTCAGATCGGTCGGTTTTTCCGTCACGATTTTCTCCGCCTGCAGCCGCACCACACGGGTCACAAACATGTTGATGCGGGCGGCGTCCGCTTTGGCGTTGGGATCACCGTCAACAATCCAGGCGCCCCCCTCTCGGCTCAGCGTGTATTCCTGGCCGCCGGTTTTGATCACGAGCGTCTTGACCTGGTCCGGCTCGGCCGTGATGAGCTGCTTGGCGCGCAAATCGAACAATCCCTTGGCCAGGTCCTTGGCCGCCGCTCGGGCGATCTGGTACAGGGGTTCCTGCGCCGTGTTCTCCGCGTAAGCCGCGATGTTGTCGCGGGGGTCAAGGAACAGGGACACCGTGCGGTCGGTCTCGCCCTCGTGCAGCGTGATGGCTGCCAGGGGCTTGCCCAGGGCGGCGCGCTTGGCGGCATGCTCCTTTGGATCGTCGATGAAGTCCTGCGCCTTCAGGTCCTCGAGGGCGAACAGGAGGCTGCTCACTTCCGGCTGGTCTGCCGCCGTCTCGACCGGCGCCATGATCTTCCACACGGCCTTGTCGCCCTGGCCTTCTCGGTAGAGCACGACAGTTTCCCGAGGGCCGGCGATCTTCAGCCGGGTCACTTGAAGACGGTCGAACGGGAGGACGCGCTTACGGCGAAATTCCTGGATGCTCTTCATCAACAGATCACGCCCTGCCAGCGTGGTCAGGAGGACCTTGGGAGAGTCGTCGCGCTTGGCGTAGAGGGTGGCGGACAGGGGGCCGGCGTCGCCCACGCGGACGGTCTGAATGCCCGAGGCCAAGCGCAGGGCCACGGTCAGACTCGGCGTCTCGAGGCCGTAGGCCTTCAGGTCGGACCCGGTCTCATCCACGACGCGGGACACTTGGGCGAGCATGAGCGTGCGCAGGAACTCGCCCACCGCCGTAGGGTCGGCCTCCATGGGCTTGGGCTTGCGGATCGTCCAGCGCCCGTCCTCCCGGGCGACCTCCCTCCACCAGCCACAGGTAGAGACCCAAGCCAAGGGCCGCGATTAGTAGAGCCAGGACTGCGCGGGACATGCGAGAGGGTTATAGTCTGCGGCGGCGGCGCCAGATGGTGAACCCGGAGAGCAAAAAGAAGCCCGGGAGCCCCAGGACTTGCAACGCGAACAGCGCGTTGGATTGGGCCGCTGTGAGCAGCAGCGTGCCGAGCCGCGTGTCCTTCGGCGCGATCGTGACCAGGTCCTTCTCTTCAGCCAGCCAGGCCACGGCGTGGAGGATGAAGTCGGTGTTGCCGGAGAAGTCCAGGAATGCGTTGCTGGCAAAGTCCGAGTCGCCGACGAGCAGGACCGCCGGTTGTCGGGCGTTCTCCGAAGGAGTGGCCCGGGCGACGACCAAGGCGGCTAGGATCAGCGGTCCCTGCGTGTCCTTCTGGGGATTGAAATCCCGGACCGTGGTCATTCGATCTTCTCCACTACGGGCCCAACTGCGGGGACTGGACTTGGCCAGGGGGTGGAACACCCACTCGTTGCCCTTGCTGTCGAGGAAGGTGACCGGGCGGGCGAGGGGAAACATGGTGAAGACCTGGCCCAGGTCCTGGGTGATCTCGTGAGAGCCGTAGGTGTTCACCACCGGCATCGTCAGATCGCCGCCGAGGATGGTTTGGGTGTCCAGGACGGTCCGATTGTCCGCCTGCAGGCCCCACGCCGCCAGGGTGCTGTCCAGGCTGGCGCGAGAGCCCGGGTCCAGCAGCACAAGGAGCCGGCCGCCGGTCCGGACGTAGTCAACCAAGAGAAGTTGTTCCTCCGGGGACACCGGCTTCTGGGGCCCTCCCAGCACAAGCACCGACGCGTTCTTGGGGATCGTTTTGGACTCGTACAGCGAGAGCGACCGGACGGTGTACCCTTGCCGCTCCAGGGCCTCTTTCAAGAAGGAATAGCCTTCCTTGCTGCCGTCCTCCAGCACATGCTCTGCGTGCCCGGTCAGGAAATAGACGGTCTTTTTCTCGTCCTTGGTCACGCGGAGGAGGGCGTTCGTCAGCTCCTGCTCGGAGGCGGACGTGATCCGTGTCTCCTGTTTGCCGCTCTCCAGGACAGCCGTATCCGGCCGGGTGATGCCGTATTGGCGGGCGACGCCGGGCTTTTTTTCCGGGTCCACGAATTCCACCATGAGCTTCGCGGTGTGGGCCTGATAGCTGTCGATGAGGTCGCGGTAGGCCAGGCGCACCGGGCTCTGATCGCTGGTAAAGACGGTCACCTTGACCGCCCGGGGCAACTCCCGGAGCAGGCGGGCCGTCTGCGGAGCGAGGGTGAAGCGTTTCGTCTCCGAGAAATCCCAGCGGACGCTGTGGCGTGCGCCAAGGAAGTTGAGGATCCCGAGGATGAGCCCCATCAGGACGATCATCAGGACGCTGTTGAGACCCAGGCGCGTCGCCCGGTGCGTCGAGAACTCCCGGAGCAGCTCGAAGTGCGTGACGAGGAAGACGGTCAAGCAGGCGGCTGCCAGGCCTTCCACCGTGGCGATGAGCGCGGTGCGCTCCGGAGCGAGCACATAGATGACCACCCCGGCGCCGGCCAGGACGCCCCCCAGGACTCCCAGCAGGAACGTCAGCCGATTGCTCATCACCGCCACCGCTGCGATTCGATCACCCGGTGCGTCAGGAACAGGGTGAAGACGATCCCGGCGACGAAATAGACCAGGTCCTTCGTTTCCACCAGACCCTTGACGAGCTGATCGAAGTGATCGAGCGGGGAGAGGTAGGACAGGACCTTGCCGAGAGCGGTGCCGGCGAACACCTGCCCGGCCCAGCCGAAGAGCCAGAACAGGAGCAGGGCCCCGAAACTCAGAATCACGGCGATGATCTGGTTCTCCGTCAGGCTCGACCCCAGCAGGCCCGCGCTCAGGAACAGCCCGCCCATGAGGAAGACGCCCAGGTACGCGGTCAGGATGGGGGGCCAGCGGAACTCGGCGAAGGGGGCCAGGGCGACCGGGGCGACCGCGCTCAGCGCCAGCATGCCGGCGAGGACCGCCAGGGCCGCCACGAACTTCCCCACGACGATGTCGGTGATCGTGACCGGCGAAGTCACCAGCAGCTCCATCGTCTTGAGCTTCTTCTCCTCGGCGAACAGGCGCATGGTCAGGATCGGCACGACCAGGAGCAGGATGACGGCCATGTTGTAGAACACGGTAGGCGACCGGCGAGACGAAATACGAGCGGAGTTCCTTGCTGACGATGGCGCCGACGGGGCTCATGGCGAAGCCTCCCCCCCACCCTGACCCTCCCCCTCGAGGGGGGAGGGATGGGTGGGGGTGTCTTCTTCCGTTGTCAGGCGCAGGAACACGTCCTCCAGCGTCATGGCCACCAGCTTGAGCTCGAGGAGGCCCCAATCGTTCTGGACAGCCACACGGCCAAGATCTTCGCGCAGATCGCGCCCGAGTTCCGTCTCGACCAGGAACGTTAGGCCTACCTGGTGCACCGAGAGCACGCCGGGGAGGGCCAGAAGGCGGTCCTGCACGTCGGGCATGGAACGTTTCAGTGTGAGGCTCACCTTCTCGGAACGGCGGAGACGGGCCGACAACTGATCCTGGGTGTCTTCGGCCACGATCCGGCCGTCATTGATGATGACCACGCGCTTGGCGACTGCCGTGGCTTCGGGCAGGATGTGGGTGCTCAGGATGATCGTACGGGCGCCCGCCAGGTCGCGGATGAGCTGCCGGATCTCGATGATCTGTTTGGGGTCAAGCCCGACCGTCGGCTCGTCCAGGATGAGGATCGGCGGGTCGTGGATGAGGGCCTGGGCCAGCCCGACCCGCTGTCGGAAGCCGCGGGAGAGGTTGGCGATCAGCCGGCTCCGCACCTCGCCAAGGGACATCCGCTCCAAGACCTGGTCGAGGGCCACCGGCAGGCGCTCCGGCTCGATGCCCTTGATCCGCCCGACGAAGGTCAGGTACTCGGTGACCGTCATCTCGGTGTAGAGCGGCGGGACTTCCGGCAGATAGCCGATCAGGCGCTTGACCTCCTTCGGCTGGTCGA
>VBOK01000119.1 GCA_005877565.1 Nitrospirota bacterium | reverse complement strand
AGCAGGTGGCGTTGCCGCTGTACCCGCAGTGGGGGACGGAGCCCAACGGCTACTATATCCCGCCGCGGTGGTCCCCGCGGGGCTACATCCGGCAGATGTTTGGGCCGGGGGTGGACAACGCGATTGACCGGTACATTGTGCCGAGCCGGGAGCTGCTGGCGGTGTTGCAGTTGTGGCGGACGACGCAGCAGATCATCTTCCGGTACGACGTGATTCCGGGGCCGAAGGTGTTTGAGACCCAGATTCACGGGCGGAAGTTTGAGATGTACAACGACACGGTACTGGCGTTCAACAAGTCGGGCAAGGAGGTGGTGCGGATCCAGGTCGAGGAGCCGATCTACATCCGCCCGGCGGAGCGCGTGCAGTGGCTCTAACGTAAGGGCCAAGCCCATCGGGTCAGCGGGGGGCGAGGTTCTCGCAAGGGGGCCTCGCCCTTCGTGTCTCAGGGCACACCTGGCAGCTTCATGTATCTCGTGCTGACTCCCTTTGACAACAGGACAACCGACACGACTGGGTACTGAGACATGTCAGAATGATTGACTAGTGGCATCCCTTCATGTTTTCATCATTTAGGATATAGTGTCAGATCTTTTCAGAGGTACTGCGGCATGCTTCATGCCATCCGCACGTGGTTTCTCGACAGGACACTGACCAGCAAGCTGGTCCTGATCTTCTCCTTGCCTTTCTTGTTCCTGGTCGTGGTTACGACCTTCGCGTTGCTGACGTTCCAGGAGTTCGAGAAAGTGGAAGCGCTGGCCAAGCGCTCAATCCACATCAAGAGCCAGGCGATCCGTTACATGGATCTGCTGAATGCGATACAGAATGGGTTCCGCGGCTATTTGCTTACGGGAGACCGGTCGTTTTTAACTCCGTACGATGAGTCGAAAGGCGACATCGATCTGGCAGGCCACGAGCTTGTCAGCCTGCTCCCAGACTCTCCAACCCAGGCTCAGCGCGATCGGGCGGTGAAGGTCCAGTCCTTCACCAGGCGGCTCATCCAGGAAAAGGAGTGGATTCTCGCCCATAAGAGGTCGCGGGAAGAGGGCGTGTCTTATATCAAGAGCGGCCGGGGGCGCGACCGGGCGAGCGCCATCTCGTCGCTGCTGGTGGAGATCGAAGAGGAAGCCACCAAGATACAGCAGGCGCAGCAGGCAGTGGCTGAACGCAAGCGTGACCTGCTCCTGAACGTGATCGTCGGAGGCACCCTGCTAACTCTCCTGTTGACTGGGCTGGGCGCCATCGTCGTGGCCCGCTCGGTCACAAAGCCGATGGCCTCCTTGGCAAAGGCCGCCCGCGAAATCGGGGAGTCCCGCTACGCGGTGTTCCCAGATGCCGATCGGCAGGACGAAGTCGGTGTCTTGAGCCGGAGCATGGAGGAGATGCAGCGACGCCTGGTCTCGGCAGAACGACTCGCTACACTGACTCGGATCGCCACCAGCATCGCGCACGACCTGCGGACGCCCCTCGTGGGCATCGAGCAAGGCCTGCAGGGCTTGCAGTACTTCACCGACTCGCAGCTCAGCGGGGAAGCGCGACTGCTTGTGGGAGACTTACATAACGGGGCCCGGTTGGCCGTCGGCATCGTGCAGGACATCCTCGACTTGTACCGCCAGGCTTACGGTGAGCTCCCCCTGCCCTATTCCCGGTTCCGGCTGGACCAAGTGGTTCGTGAGGTCGTGGATCTGATGAGACCCGAGATCGCCGACCGTCGGCTGAACGTTGCCATCCAGGCTCCTCCAGCAGCCGAGATCACAGGGGACCAGCGACGGCTCTATCGGGTGCTGGTCAATCTCCTCGACAACGCGGTCAAGAACTCCCCGTCTGGGGGGAATGTGCAAATCATCGTGTCGGTGCGGGGCGGAGAGGCCGTCGGACGCGCGGTCGTGGCCGTGGAGGATGAGGGTAAAGGGCTGGACCCGGCCACCATGGATACCCTGTTCGGGCCCAATCGTCCTGTCTCGGCGCCCACGCGGATGGGAACCGGGCTGGGGCTCTACTTGTGCCGCATCGTCATTGCGGCGCATCGGGGCACTATCTGGGCGGAAAACCGATCAGAAGGAGGCGCGCGGTTCGTGTTCGACATTCCTGCGGGGGGTGCTCATGTCGATCAGGTTGCTGATCGCGGACGACCAACGTCTGTTCCGACAAAGTCTGCGCATCGTTCTTGAGCACGAATCCGACCTGAAAGTGGTCGGCGAGGCCGGGGATGGCCAGGAGGCCTACGAGCAGACGAAGGCTCTGCGGCCTGATATGGTGCTCATGGATGTCGAGATGCCCAAGCTGGACGGCATCGCGGCCACTCGTCTTCTGGTGAAGGAACGAGGGGACATCAAAATCCTCATGCTATCGGCCTATGCCGACGATGAGCGTGTCCTTCACGGGATCCAAGCCGGGGCCGTGGGATACATCGTCAAGGATGCTACCCCTGAGGAGTTCGTGAAGATTATCCGCGCGACCCATGCGGGTGTGGAAATCACTTCTCCCTATCTGGCCAACCTGCATCCTGTTGTCCTGGCCCGTCTGCGTGGAAGTAAGACAGCGGCCCTGGCGCTTCCTGCTGCGAACTTCTCGGAGCTGAACTTGACTCAGCGGGAACAGGAAATCGTCGATTTGCTGGTCCTCGGCAAGTCTAACAAGGAAATGGCGGATCAGCTCTGTCTCTCCGGCGATACAATCAAAGCACACCTCCAGCACATCTTCCGCAAAGTCGGAGTCTCCAGCCGACTCGAGGTAGTCGTCTATCTTCTCACCGGACGCAGGGCATCGTAACCTGATTCTCCGCACATAACCCGTTTAGGTGAGTCGTCCCTCTAGCGATGCGCTATCTTTCACCAGTTTGGGTTATGGTCATCTTATGCTTGAGGGACGTAATTGCAGTCTATGCCCATTCGATTGATCATCGCGGATGACCAACGTCTGTTCAGGCAGAGCCTACGCATCGTCCTTGAGCATGAGTCCGATCTGAAAGTGATCGGCGAAGCCAGCGACGGGCAAGAAACCTACGAATTGGCCAAGGCTCTTCGGCCTGACGTGGTTCTGATGGACGTGGAGATGCCCAAGCTGGACGGGATTGCCGCGACGAAGATCCTGGTCAAGGCGCTGGTGGGCATCAAGGTCTTGATCCTCTCGAGCTACTCCGATGACGACCGCGTTATTCAAGGCATCCAGGCGGGCGCGGGCGGGTACATCGTCAAGGATGCCACTCCCGAGGAGTTCATAAAGATCATCCGCGCGACCCACAAGGGCCTGGAGATCGCCTCGCCCTACCTGGCCAACCTCAACCCCGTGGTGTTGGCCCGCTTGCAGGGGAGCGCGGCGGGCGTCCAGAACACCACGCCACTGGACGGTGTGACGCTGAACTTGAGCCAGCGGGAGCGGGAAATCGTCAATCTCTTAGTGCTCGGCAGGTCCAACAAAGAGATGGCAGAGCAACTCTGTCTCTCCAGCGATACGATCAAAGCACACCTCCAGCACATCTTCCGCAAGATTGGCGTTTCCAGTCGGCTCGAAGCCGTCGTCTTTTTCCTCACAGGGCGGCGCGCAAGCTAACGACATTTTCAGCGACAACGACATTCCCCTCTCGCTCTAAGACCAGAGCGTTCGACCTAATTCATCCGAGGATCGCGGAAGCTTTTTCTTGCACCGTCACGTTACCATTTCGTTGCTCTAGTGCCACTTCTCCCCGTAAACAACCATTTTTCTAACTCATTTAGGTAATCTACAACCACAGACGCCACTCAAAATCATCCTCTTTGGGGATACCTGACTTTTTCCAATAAGCATAAAGGTGGAGGATGCTCAAAGTCAGAAAGCGGAGAAAGGGGGTGAGAGATCTCATCGTGTGTGGGGAAGGCTCGGAATGTCCCGTATGAGGTGGCCCATTCCGGGTCAGTCATCTGAGATAGAAGTCAGTCAAGGAGGTCAGCGATGTTCTTAACCAGACGGCAATTCATGAAAGCAAGCGCGGGCACCGTCGCGGCGCTCGCGATTGCGGATAAGGCCCTGGCCTTGACCGCGCTGCAGCCGGTCGTCGAGGTGGGCAATCCCCTCGGCGAGTACCCAGACCGGTCGTGGGAGCGCGTCTATCACGACCAGTACCGCTACGATTCGTCGTTTACTTATTGCTGCTCACCCAACGACACGCACCAGTGCCGGGTGCGCGCGTTCGTGCGTAACGGCGTCGTGATGCGGGTGGAGCAGAACTACGACCACCAGACCTATGAGGACCTGTACGGCAACCGCGGCACGTTTGCGTGGAACCCTCGGATGTGCCTGAAGGGGTACACGTTCCACCGGCGGGTGTACGGGCCGTATCGGCTGAAGGGCCCGATGATCCGAAAAGGGTGGAAGGCCTGGGTGGATGATGGCTGCCCGGAACTGACCCCGGAGGTCAAGGCCAAGTATCGGTACACCAGCCGCGGCGAGGACGACATGCTGCGCGTGTCCTGGGACACGGCCGGCACGTATCTGGCCAAGGCGCAGATGAAGATCGCGGAACGGTACTCGGGCGAGGCGGGCGCGCGGCGCCTGCGCGAGCAGGGATACCCGCCGGAGATGATCGAAACAATGAAGGGCTCCGGCGTGCGGACCTTCAAATATCGGCCGGGCATGGCGGCCCTGGGCCAGATCGGCAAGATCGGGTTCGGCCGGATGGCCAATTCCAACCTGGCCCATCTCGACGCCTACATCCGCAAGGTGGGGCCGGACAAGGCGGTGGGCGGGCGGACGTGGTCGAGCTACACGTGGCACGGCGACCAGAACCCCGCGCACCCGTTCTGGGCCGGCGTGCAGCAGTCGGACGACGACCATCCCGACATGCGCTTCTGCAAGCTGCACGTGAGCTGGGGCAAGAACTTCGTCGAGATGAAGATGCCGGAAGCGCACTGGTTCATCGAGTGCATGGAGCGCGGCGGCCGGTTGGTGACGATTGTGCCGGAGTACAGCCCGCCCGCGACGAAGGCCGACTACTGGATTCCCATCCGGCCGGCCGGCGACTGCGCGCTCTTCCTGGGGGTGACCAAGATCCTGATGGACGAGAACCAGTACGATGCGGACTTCTGCAAGCAGTACACGGACATGCCGATCCTGATCCGGACCGACACGCTGCAGTACCTGGATCCGCATGATGTGATCAAGGGCTACCAGTTGTTCGACCTGACGCACGGCTACTCGAAGTATGTCCAGGCGATCAAGCCGGAATACCGGGAGCGGCTGGGCGACTTCATGGTGTGGGACACGGCGAAGAACCAGGCGGTCCCGATGCACCGTGAAATGGTCGGCGTGAACATGGTAAAGACCGGGATTGATCCGGCGCTGGAAGGCACGTACCGGGTGAAGCTGGTGGACGGCAAGGAAGTGGACGTGATGCCGGTGTTCCAGATGTACAAGATCCACGTGCAGGACTTCGACCTGGATACGACGCACGCAATCTGCCAGTCGCCGAAGGACCTGATCGTGCGCTGGGCGCGCGATTGCGGGACGGTCAAACCCATGCAGATTCACAACGGGGAAGGCGTGAACCATTGGTTCAACATGACGGCGAACGCGCGCGGGGCGGCGATGATCACGATCGTTACCGGCAACCAGGGCAAGTTCGGGGCCGGGGCGCACAGCTGGTCCGGAAACTATAAGACCGGCGCTTGCCAGGGCACGCCGTGGTCCGGGGCGGGCATCGGGGCCTGGGGCGCGGAAGACGCGTTCAACTTGAATCTGGAACCCAATGCGCACGGCAAGGAGATCGTGACCAAGTACTACGCGTACGGCGAGGAACCGGCCTACTGGAACCACGGGGACCGCGCGCTGATCGTGAACACGCCGAAGTACGGGCGCAAGGTCTTCACGGGCAAGACCCACATGCCGGGTCCGACGAAGTTTTTGTGGACGGTCAACGTGAACCTGCTCAACAACGCGAAGTACCACTACGACATGGTCAAGAATGTGGACCCGAACACCGAGTGCATCGTGGTCCAGGACCTGGAGATGACGTCCGGGGTGAACTATGCGGACGTCGCCTTTGCCATCAATTCCTGGATGGAGTTCACGTATGTGGAGTTGGTGAATTCGTGCTCCAATCCCTGGGTGCAGGTATGGAAGGGCGGGATCCGGCCGCTGTACGACACCCGCAACGACCTGGACTGCTATGTGCTCGTGGCACAGAAGTGGCAGGAGATGACCGGGGAGAAGCGGTTCACGGACCTCTGGAAGTACGTCATCGAGAACAAAGTGGACGTGTACCTGCAGCGTGTCTTCGATGCTGCCAGTCCGTGTTACGGCTACAACGCGAAGACCGTGACGCAATCCGAGAAGGGCTGGTTCATGATGGTGCGGACCTACCCGCGCGTGCCGTTCTGGGAGCAGGTCAACGAGTCCAAGCCGATGTGGACGCGCACCGGGCGGTTCGAGAACTACTGCATGCTGCCCGAGGCGATCGAGTACGGCGAGAACTTCATCGTGTCCCGGGAAGACCCCGAGGGCACGCCGTACCTGCCGAACGTCATCATCAGCACGAACCCGTTCGTGCGGCCGGATGACTACGGCATTCCCATCACGGCCATGCACCACGACGACCGGCACGTGCGCAACACCAAGCTGCCGTGGAACGAGGCCAAGCGGCACGTGAACCCGTTGTGGGAGAAGGGGTACCAGTTCTACTGCATCACCCCGAAGACCCGGCACCGGGTGCACAGCCAGTGGTCGGTCAACGACTGGATTCAGATGTATGAGTCCAACTTCGGCGACGCCTACCGGATGGACAAGCGGACGCCGGGGATCGGCGAGCACCAGATGCACGTGAACCCGCAGGCGGCGAAGGACCGGGGGATCAACGACGGCGACTACATCTACGC
>VBOK01000118.1 GCA_005877565.1 Nitrospirota bacterium | reverse complement strand
GCCGGCTGATGGTGCGCTGCAAGTACAATCC
Organism: Nitrospirota bacterium; assembly: GCA_005877565.1. GTDB lineage: Bacteria > Nitrospirota > Nitrospiria > Nitrospirales > NS-4 > NS-12. The sequence continues at coordinate 682 of VBOK01000118.1, read as the reverse complement.
GGCCTATCCGTACGCGGTGACGATGATGAAGCACGCGCCGTTCGTGTCCACGCCGAAGTCGGTGAAGGGGCATGAGATGCGGCCGGACGGGCGGGCGATCGCGGCGGACACGGGCTATCAGAGCAACTTCCGCTACGGGGCGCAGCAGTCGCTGACCCGGAGCTGGCTGATGCCGATGCACCAGTTGGATAGCCTGCCGTCGAAGAAGAAGCACGTCTTTGCGCTGAAGTTCGGGTTTGAGGTGGACAACCACGCGGTCAACACGACGCCGAAGTCGACGATCATCCGCATCCAGAAGGCGGAGGACGGCGGGATTGGCGCGCGCGGGCCGTGGGAGCCGGTGCGCACAGGCTTCACACCGGCGCAGGAGAACGAGTGGATGCTCAAGTGGCTCAAGGGTGAGAGCATCAAGATCAAGGTCTAAGGCAGACGTTAAACGTATACACGTTAAACGTTAAACGGAACTCGCGAATAACGAATAACGGTTAACGATTAACGTCCGACGAAGGAGGAACACGCGATGCCTGAAGTCTATAACTGGCAACTAGGCCGCAAGATGCTCTATCCCTACGAGGAACGGCATCCCAAGTGGCAGTTTGCCTTTGTGTTCAACATCAACCGGTGTATTGCCTGCCAGACCTGTTCGATGGCGGACAAGTCGACCTGGCTGTTCAGCAAGGGG
>VBOK01000117.1 GCA_005877565.1 Nitrospirota bacterium | reverse complement strand
CATCGCAGCCTCCCCCCCACCCTGACCCTCCCCCTCAAGGGGGGAGGGATGGGTGGGGGTGTCACGGATACGTGTAGAACCCCCGGCCGGTCTTGCGGCCCAACCGGCCCGCCTCCACGTACTTGCGCAGGAGCGGACAGGGCCGGAATTTGGGATCGCCCAGGTCCTGATAGAGGACCTCGCAGATCGATAGGACAGTGTCCAGGCCGATCATGTCGGCCAATGCCAGCGGCCCCATGGGATGATTGGCGCCCTCCGTCATCGCTTGATCGATCGTCTGGGGCGTCAGCGTCCCATCCTGTCCCTCCTGCAGCAGAAAGATGGCTTCGTTGATCATCGGGATCAGGACCCGATTCACGATGAAGCCCGGTGCGTCCTTGCACACGACCGGCGTCTTGCCCATCTGCTTGGCGACGCCCACGCCGAGCGCCACTGTCTCCTCGGACGTCTCCATCCCTCGTACCACCTCGACGAGCCGCATGACCGGCACCGGGTTCATGAAATGCAAGCCGAGCACCTGCGCGGGGCGGCCAGAGGCGGCGCCAAGCTTCGTGATCGAGATGGAGGACGTGTTGCTCGCCAGCACGGTCTCTGGCTGGCACAACAGGCCCAGTTGCCGGAAGAGGTCGCATTTGAGCGTGGCGTTCTCCGGGACAGCTTCGATGATGAGCGGCACCTCATCGAAATCCCGCAGGCGGCTCATCGGCCGGAGACGCTCCAGGATCGCGTCCCTCTGGTCGGCCTTCACCGTCCCTTTCTCCACGGCCCGGTTCAGCCCCTGCCGGATCCTGTCCAGCGCGGCCTCGAGCGCCGCCGGCTTGGTGTCGAAGAGCCAGACGTCCCACCCGCTGGCGGCAGCGACCTGGGCGATGCCGCGCCCCATCTGGCCGGCACCCAGCACGCCGATCCGCGTGATGTCGCTCAGCGTCACGGACTCCTCTCCAAGATCATCGCCAGTGCCTCGCCCCCGCCGATGCAGAGGCTCGCCAACCCTCGTCGGGCGCCGCGTGTCTCCATCGCGTAGAGGAGCGTCGTCAGGATGCGCGCGCCCGTCGCGCCAATGGGATGGCCCAAGGCGACCGCGCCGCCGTTCACGTTGACCTTCACGGGATCAAGCCCCAGTTCGCGGTTGATCGCCAGCGACACGGCTGAGAAGGCTTCATTGATCTCGAACAGGTCGATGTCCTTGATGGAGAGACCGGTCAGCTTCAACACCCGCTTGATGGCCTCGACTGGCGCGATGGTGAACCACTCCGGCGCGAGAGCTGCGCCCGCGTAGTCCACGATCCGCGCCATCGGCTTGAGCCCGAGGCGCTCGGCCTCATGTTCCGACATGACCACCAACGCCGCAGCACCGTCGTTGCAGGACGGCGAGTTGCCCACCGTGAGCATCCCGTCGTCCTGGAACACCGGCTTCAGGGACCGCATCTTGCTGAGGTCCACGCGGTTCGGCTCCTCGTCCTCGGTGACCATGAGGGGTGGTCCTTTCTTCTGTGGCACCTCCACCCCCACGATCTCGCGCTTGAAGGCGCCCGAGGCGATCGCCTCACGCGCCCGCCGGTAGCTCTCCAGCGCGAAGTCGTCCAGCTCCTGCCGCGTGAACTTGTACTTCTTGGCGCACAGCTCGCCAGCGTTGCCCATGTGGAAGTTGTTGTACACGTCCCACAGGCCGTCCTTGACGAGGCTGTCGGTCAGCTCGCCGTGCCCGAGGCGATAGCCCTGGCGCGCCTTCTCCAGCAGGTACGGCGCGCGCGTCATGCTCTCCATGCCGCCGGCCACCACGATCCGCGCCTCGCCCATGCTGATCGTCCGGGCCGCCATGATGGTGGTCATAACACTGGAGCCGCAGACCTTGTTCACCGTCGTCGCGCCCACCGAAGGCGGGATGCCCGCGCCGATCGAGGCCTGTCGGGCCGGCGCCTGGCCAAGACCCGCGCTGAGCACGCAGCCCATGTAGACCTCGTCCACGCGCTCACCGGGCAGGCTGATCCGCTTCAGCGCTTCGGCGATCACGACGCTGCCGAGCTTCGTGGCCGGCACCGGGCTGAAGATGCCGTTGAACGCCCCCATCGGTGTCCGCACCGCGCTGACGATAACGGGAGTCTGCTTCGCGTTCACAGGTACTTCTCCCACGCGCTCTGCTCGAGATACGCCTTCACCTTGCTCATAAACTGATCAGCCGTCGCGCCGTCAATTGCCCGGTGGTCGAACGAGAGACTCAAATAGCACATGGGCCGGATGGCGATGGCGTCGTTAACGACGACGGGCCTCTTCTGGACCGCGCCGATGCGGTGACTTCCTTGGCCAGTTGCGTGAGGCCCTTGCGATCCGCGTGTCTGACCACTGGGACCAGCAACCCGTCCTCCAGCGCCACCGCGATCCCCATGTGGACGTCCTTCTTGATGACGATGCCGGCCTCTCCCCAGGACGAGTTCAGGATCGGCACATCTTTGATGGCTCTGGTGACGGCATTGATCACGAACGGGAGGTACGTCAGAGCCTTGCCTTCCCGGAACCTGGCGATCGCGGAGAAGTCGGCCTCGAAGAACGTGACCACATGGGCGGACGTCTGGCGGCTCTTGACCATCCGCTCCGCAATAGTCTTCCGCATCGGTGTGAACGGAATGACCTCTTCGGCGACGGATGGAGCCGGCACCGAGGAAGTCGCCTTGGGCTTAGCGGGCGCCCGTTCCGCGAGGTAGTCCAGCACGTCTTTCCTGGTCACCCGACCGCCGCCGCCGGTGCCAGTGACTTGGGCAAGGTCCACGCCCTTCTCCTTGGCCAACTGTCTGACGGCCGGCGAATAGTAGTCCCGGCCGCCCTCAGGCGGCTCCATATGCCGCAAGATCACACCGGCGACCTTGTTCACGACCCCGTCCGCCTTCACTTCCTCCAGCCGCGCGATCAGCGTGCCGACAGGCACGGTCTCGCCTTCCTTGACGAGCACCTCGGCGAGGTAGCCGGCGGCCGGCGAGGGAATCTCCAGCGCCACCTTGTCGGTCTCGACTTCCAGCAGCGACTGGTCCTTCTCGACGCGCCCGCCCGTCGGGATCAGCCACTTGACGACCGTTCCCTCCGCGATGCTCTCGCCGAGCTGCGGCATGATGATGTCAGTTGGCACTGTACCCTCGTTATTCGTTAAACGTTATTCGTTCATCGCCCCCCACCCTCACCCTCCCCCTCGAGGGGGGAGGGATGGGTGGGGGTGAACTTCACGATTGACGATGAACGTTGCACGTTTAACGCTCATCAATAGGCGGCCAGTTTCTTGGCTGCCGCGACGATGTCGCCTACCTTGGGCAAAAAGAACTCTTCCAAAGGCGTGCTGAACGGCACCGGCGTGTCAGGCGCGGCGATCCTCATGATCGGGCCATCCAGGCTGTCGAAGCATTCTTCAGCCAGCAACGCGGCGACCTCAGCGCCGATTCCGCCGGTCTTGTTGTCTTCATGGAGCGTGATGACCTTGCCGGTCTTGCGGACGGACTGGTAGATCGCCTCCTTATCGAGCGGAATGAGCGTCCGGAGATCCACGACTTCCAGTGCGATGCCGTCCCTGGCCAGCAATTCGGCGGCCTCCAGCGCCAGGTGGACCATCGCGCCGTACGTGATGACGGAGACATCCACGCCAGCGCGCTTCACGTCGGCCTTGCCGATCGGAACGATGAAGTCCTCGTCTGGAAGCACAGCCTTGATCCGGCGGTAGAGGAACTTGTGCTCGAAGTAGATGACCGGGTTGGGGTCCCGGATCGCGGCCTTCAGCAGCCCCTTGGCATCGTACGGCGTCGACGGCGCGACGAGTTTGAGGCCAGGCGAGTGGAAGAACCAGCCCTCCGGGCACTCCGAATGGAACGGCCCGCCATGCACCCCGCCGCCGAACGGCGCGCGGATCACCATGGGCACCGGCGCGCCCCAGCGATAGTGGTTCTTCGCCGCCACCTCGGTGATCTGGTCAAAGGCGCAGGAGATGAAGTCGGCGAACTGCATCTCGACCACGGGACGCATCCCCATCATGGCCGCGCCGATGGCAGCGCCCACGAATCCGGACTCGGACAGCGGCGTGTCCAGCACCCGCCATTCGCCGTACTTCTGCTGGAACCCCTCCGTGATCCGGAAGGCCCCGCCGTACGGGCCGATGTCCTCGCCCATCAGAAATACCCGTTCGTCGCGGGTCATTTCTTCATCGAGCGCTTGCGAGATCGCCTCGAGGTAGGTGACTTCCCGTCCTGCCGTGGCCGTGGTCATGGTTTGATCTCCTCATCCGTCGCAAACACCCCGTTCAACGTCTCCGGCCCTTCCGGTAGAGGACTTTTCTCTGCGAACTCCACGCCGGCCTCCACTTCCTTCGTGACCCGCTCCCCGACCTCCCGGAAAGTGTTCTCATCGGCATAGCCGAGCTGCTTGAGCATCTGCTCCGCCTTCAGGATCGGCTCCTTCTTCTTCCATTCCTCCAAAAGCTCGCGCGGGACATACTTGGCGGAGTCATGCTCGGAGTGGCCGTGCATGCGCATCGTCTTGCATTCAATGAAGGTCGGTCCTTCGCCGGCCCGGGCCTTTCGGATGGCGCGCCGCGCGGCCAGATAGACGGCGGCCAGGTCGTTGCCTTCCACAATCTCACCTGGCATGCCGTAGGCCTTGGCGCGATCGACCACATCCTTGACGGCCATCTGCAATCCTAGCGGCGTGGAGTAGGCGTATTGGTTGTTGTTGCAGAAGAAGACGACCGGGAGCTTGCGGACCGCCGCGAAGTTCATCGCCTCGTGGAAGTCACCCCGGCTGGTGCCGCCGTCGCCGGTGTTGGTCACGACCACGCGGGACTCACCACGCAGCCGGAACGCCAGCGCGACCCCGGTGGCGACCGGCAGGTTGTCGGCCAAGTGGCTGACGAACCCAATGACGCCGCGCTTGAGATCGCCCATATGGACGTTGCCGTCTTTGCCTTTCGTGGGACCCGTGCGTTTGCCGAGGTACTGGGCGACGACCTCGCCGGGCGTGATCCCGCGGACCAGGAACGCCCCCATGTCCCGATGGAACGGCGCGATGATGTCGTCCCGCTCCAGCGCCGAGGCATAGCCGACGGAGATCGCCTCCATCCCGTTGCTGGTATAAACGCCGCCGACGATCCGGCCCTGCCGGTACAGCGCGATGATCCGGTCCTCCAGCGTCCGCGTCAGGCGCAAGTAGTAGTACATCTGCAACAGGTCGGCTCGTTTGACTGTCTTCCACGTCTCCAAGACGTCCATGGTGCCCCCCAGGTTGCGATTAAAATTCCGGCATGTCTCTCCAGGACAGTAGCGGTTTCTTCGCGCCGCACAGCGGGCACGCCTTCGGCTCCCACTGCGGCATGTCCAAATCCGCCGTGTAGTAGAAGGGGTACTTCGCGGTCAGCTCGCCCATCAGCGGGAACTGCCCGCTGTCGCGGCGGGCGAAGACCATCATGCCGGCCAGCACGCCCCTGTGATCGGTGACGACTGTGCCCAGCTTGCCGACGCAATTTCCCCGCGTCGTCACGTCATTCAGCGCGAGAAACCGCTCGCCGGGCTTGATCGAGCCGGGGCTCACCTCGGTGCCGATCTTGCCGGTCTCCGGACCGTACGGGGTCAGGACCACGCGGACCGGCATCTCGGCCTGTAGGATGCTCGCCACGCCATCCGCCAGCAGCCGCGCCTCCGACGCTGGGGCGGCGATGCCGACGATGGGGTTCTTCTGAAACGTCTGGCGAATCCAATCGGCCATGTCCCGGACAATCAGCCTGACCAGTTGCGGGAACCGCGCGATCGAGGCGAACCGGAGATAGGTCGCCGTGTGGTGTCCCGAGACCACTTCGACGTGCGTGTCGAAGAAAACAGAGCGGGACGTCCGGAGCATCCGGTGAATGTCCCAGTCCGAGAGCTTCGCGCACGGCGCGTCCCGGATGATGCCTTTGAGTTTGGGATCGATCGCCGGCCCATCGTACAGGTCACGGTGTCGGTCGAACATCTCTTTGAAGGCACGTTCGTCCATCGTCTTGCTACTCATGGCCGCCTCTCTTTTCTGACCACCCGGTTTCTTAACACCCCGATGGGCTGAATCTCCAGCTCGACGACGTCACCGGGGCTCAGGTAGCGATCCATCTCCAGGCCGCACCCGCCGCCGACCGTCCCCGATCCGAAAAGATCGCCGGGATGGATGGGCTCCCCACGCGACACATGCGCGATCATCTGGGGGAACGACCAGTGAATGGTGCCGAACCGTCCTTGCGACCAGACTTCGCCATTCACCCGCGCGATCATAGTGAGCGCGTTGAGGTCGGAGATCTCATCAGGGGTGACAAGGCAGGGCCCGATGGCCGTGGCGAAGTCCTTCCCCTTGGCTGGCCCCAGGCGGCAGGCCATCTCCTGGAACTGGATGTCCCGCGCGCTGAAGTCGTTCATGATCGTGTAGCCAGCGATGTAGGCCGGCGCCTCTTGTTCGGAGACATCCCGGCCGGCGCGCCCGATGACGCAGGCCAGCTCCAGCTCGTAGTCCAGCTTGGTCGTCTCCAGCGGCCACGGGAGATCTTCCTCCGGTCCGATAATTGTCCGGTGATTGCCCTTGTAATAGACAGGCGCCTTGTACCATTCGGGCGGAATGGACTGGCCGCGCTTCTTGGACGTGGCGGCGATGTGCTCCTCGAAGGCGATGAAGTCGCGCAACGACGGCGGGTTCGGGAGCGGGGCCAGGAGACGGACCTGCTCAGGACGATAGAGGATCGTTTCACCCTCGGGGCCCTGCGCGGCCTCGCCGAGCGAGATCGCGTGCTCGAGCGCCTGACGAGCCCTGGCCATGGCCGACGGCCCCCCTTCCAGCAGCTCGAGCGTCGTGGCCGGGACCATGGCGGAGGCCAGGCGTGCGGGCTGCGCCTCGTGCTGATCGGCCAACAGCCGCGCGCAGGCCATGTTGAGATCGACGATGCGGTGGCCGTGCAGGGCACCCGCCCTGACGAAGCTTCCGACCGGCGTCTGTACCAGAAAGCTGACCAGCTTCATGACTTGCTCCAGCTCAGCGCGTAATCCTTGATCTCGACTGGCTCGAGCGCAGGCAGCATCGTGAACAACCGCTGGGATTCTACCATCACCGCCACCTCGTCCGTCTGGGTCTTGGTCTTGCTCGCCTCGACGGCTTGGGGCTGCGGCCCATGATGGATCCCCTGCGGATGCAGCGTGAGCATGCCCGGCTTGATGCCGGTCCGGCTGAAGAAGCTCCCCTGATGGTAGAAGAGAACTTCGTCATAGTCCATGTTTCGATGGTAGAACGGGACGTGCAGCGCTTGCGGATCGCTCTCCAGCGGACGCGGGACGAACGTCGAGATGAGCAGGCCCCCAGCCTGAAAGGTCACATGCACGCTGGGCGGCAGGTGATAGCGCGGGCTCATGACCGGCCGGAAATCGCGCACGTTCAGCTTGGCCACCCAGAGATCGCCCTTCCACCCGACCACGTCCATGGGATGAAAAGGATAGACGACGCGCGTGTACTCTCCATTGCGCTTGATGTGAACTTCCCACTCGCGTCCTTCACCATCGGCGGCGGGAGCCGGCTCCGGCGCCGTCAACACCCCGCGATCGAACTGCGCATGGTGGCCCAGGAGGCCCCGCTCGGGCAATTCAACCGGCTCCGGCGTCTCAACAATAAGGAAGAGGACCGGCGTCGACTCAATGACGACGCGGTAGGTCGTGCCTTTGGGGATCACGATGTAGTCGCCGGGCTCGAACGACAGCACCCCGTAGTCGGTCTCGAATCGCCCGTGGCCGGCGTGGACGAACTGGACCTCGTCGCCGTCCGCATTGCGGACGAAGTGCGGCATCGTTTCGGCCCGGCGGGAGAGGAAAACCCGCGCGTCCGGGCTCGCCAGGATCTCGACCGGACGGGCGTCGGATGCGCGAAGGTCGTGGGTGGGGAGGTCCGCGCAGGCAAAGGCACGGGGCCGGAGCGGGCCGTCAATCCGTACCCATCCGGTCGGAGGGTGCCTCCGGTACAGGTGCGATGCCGGTCCGACAAATCCCCGGCGGCCGTGCTCTTCCTCATGCAGGCCCTCCGGGATCCCGACATGGGCCTGGTTTGGAACGTTGCCTTTCTTTATGAGATACATCGCGGCCTCCCCACGTCCTTAAACGCAGAAGGTAGAATGATGAATGCTGAATTCTGGAAACCTTAGTTCATCACTCATCGTTCCGCGTTCATCCTTCGTTTTACGACGAGCGCCTGAACCGCATGTCTTCGCTCAGGATCTTGTCGTAGTCGATGATCGTCTGTTCCACGCCTTGGACCTGGTCACGCTCGATGTCCTTGTAGAGCTTCTCGACCGTTTCCAGCACGAAGGTCTTGGATTGCTCCTGGCCATGCTGGCGCTGGGTCAGCTCAAGGAAGACCCCGCTCCCAGGGAACAAGGCGTACGTGAACCGCTGCTTCAACGGACCGAAGCCGTCGCGGCCTTCCTTCAGGGGGCCGCTGAACTTCACCCCGTGCGCCTCCCACTCACGACACACCGCTTCGATGTCATCCACCTCGATGGCGACGTGCTGGACGCCCTGGCCGTACTTCTCGATGAACTCGTTGATCTGCGATTTGACGCCCTTGTCGTTGCCCTGCATGAGCGCGATCTTCGCGTTCCCGCGCTGGACAACCACGGTATCCATGCTCGAGCGCTCACTGCCCACGTCCCGTGCGGACCAGATCACATCGAATCCCAGTATCTTCGTGAACAGGTACTCGGCCGCAGCCAGATTCGTGACGCACAGTGTGATGTGATCGATCCCCATTGAGACTTTCATAGGCGTTCCCTCCCCGCCAAGCTTGCATCCCTCAAGTGTTCTTTGCGGAACCGAGCCAGGTCCGCCTTGAACACCTTGGGGCCTGCGTACTCCCGGACATACCGTGTCATGTCGAACAAGGGCGCCGGACTGAGTTCCTCAATCACTTGAGGTTTCCAGGTGATCTCCTGCTGGCTGATCCGGGTAATGACCCTGCCTCCCGTCAGCCCCAGCGGGACCCGCTCGTAGGCGCGCGCCATCACCATGATCTCGTTGTCGAACACGGCCGCATTGATCTCGGCCGCCGAGCCGTGACGCTTGAACGCCTGGATGAGGCGCTGATACGTCACGGACTTCATGAGCTCCTCACGGAAGGCGTAGAAAATCTGGATGCCGGACTGCCGTTGGTCATCCATCACCTGGATCGCGTCGGCCATGATGGCATTCGACGCGGCCTGCTCGGCGGAAATCACTAACAGACGCCGGATCGTCACGCCCCGATGCACCGCCTCCTTGTTGGCCAGGAGGTAGTTGGGATAGAGCGGCTCGCCCTGTTTCCAGAGGTTCCAGTACTCCATCAAGGCGTCCACGGCGCGCGCGGCGGTTTCCATCAAACGGACCGGTTCGGTCTCCGCCGCTCCGTTCTCGTAGAGCAGGCACTGCGCTTCCATCTGCCGGAGCTCCTTGCCGATGGCTTCGACCTTCCGCGGGAGATAGCGAGGATGGGATGGGACGTGCAGCATGACGTCCACGGCCGTCCGAGCGAGTTCCCAGTATTCCTTGGCCTCGGACGGAGCCCGGTCCTTCTGCGCGACCAGCATCAATTCGACCGGATTCTTCTCCAAGAGCTTGGCCATCTTGATGCACAGCTCCTCCCTGGGGACTTTCAGGCCTCGACGAAGATGATTGGCTTCGGGCTGCGCGATGCCGAGCTTGTGGGCCAGCGCATAGTCGCTTTTGAGATGCAGGCGCTCTTTCAGCTCCTCGACATACCGGGTAATCTCCAGCATGGTCCTTCCTCCGCGCCTTCCCAGAGATCGGCACCAGTATAACAGAAACATTCTATCATGCAATAAGAATTTTATATCATCGTGAAACTCTGTAAGATGTTGAAGAGACAATATTTTCTAGATTGAAAACATAAGTATTTGATAATAGAATGTTTATCTATGATAAAATTTTGTTGCGTGAATGATAATAACATCTTATACTGTAAATCAGTTGAGGGATTAACACGGCCAGCAAGGAGGTTCGCCATGACCTTCTATGACGAGATGCGGGCCTTGGTTCTTCGCCACGGCGCCATCAACAATCCCTATCTCGATCGCTTCAAAA
>VBOK01000116.1 GCA_005877565.1 Nitrospirota bacterium | reverse complement strand
TCATGGGGACCCCGGAGTTTGCCGTGCCTTCCTTGCAGGCGCTCCTGGAAGCCGATCCGGAAAAGCTCGGCCGCGTGATCGGAGTGGTCACCCAGCCCGATCGCCCGAAGGGCCGCGGACAACAACTAACTCCGCCCCCGGTCAAGGTGCTGGCCCAGCGGGCCGAACTGCCGATCCTCCAGCCACTCAAGATGAAAGACCCGCCCTTCCTAGAGACCCTGAAAAGCTGGGCGCCCGATCTGATCGCCGTCACAGCCTTCGGCCGGATTCTGCCCCCCGTCGTCCTGGACCTGCCGGCGAAGGGATGCGTCAACGTGCACGGCTCGCTGCTTCCCAAGTACCGGGGCGCCGCCCCGATCCAGTGGGCGATCATCAACGGCGAGACCGAGACCGGCATCACCACGATGTTGCTGGACCCGGGCATGGACACGGGCCCCGTGTTACTGCAAGAGACGGTCCCGATCCTGCCAATGGAAACGGCAGGCGAGCTGGCGGCCCGCCTGGCGCCCATCGGCGGACGACTGCTCGTGAAGACCATCAGCGGGCTGAAGGACGGCACCCTCACCCCGGACCCCCAGGACCACAGTCGTGCCACCATCGCGTCGTTGCTGAAGAAGGAGGATGGCATGCTGCGCTGGGACGAGGAGGCGACGGCGCTGGCCAACCGGATCCGCGGGCTGACGCCCTGGCCGGGCGCCTATACCTACTATGGCGATGAGCGCTGGCAGCTCTGGAAGGCCGAGCCCACGAATTCCGGATGCGCCATGGCGGAGCCAGGGGTCATCCTCGAAGTGACGAAAGAGGCGATCCGCGTCGCGGCCGGGAAAGGCGCGCTTCTGATCCGCGAACTGCAACCTGCTTCTGGCAAGCGCCTGAGCGTGAAGCAATACCTGGCGGGCCATCCGGTCAAGGCAGGCAGCAGACTCGGCTCCGGCTCTTGCGACCATTCACCCGATGCTCTATAGTTGACCTCTGATTTCCGGGAGGCGTTTCTATGCCCAAGGTGCGAATCGCCCCGTCCATCCTGTCCTCAGACTTCGCGCATTTGGCTGATGAGATCGCCGCCGTCGAGCAAGCCGGCGCGGATCTCGTGCACGTGGATGTCATGGATGGCCACTTTGTTCCGAACCTGACCATCGGACCGCCCATCGTCGAAGCCCTCCACAAGGTCACTTCCTTGCCTCTCGACGTTCACTTGATGATGACGAACCCTGACGCATTCATCAGGGAGTTTGCCGAAGCGGGCGCGACTTATCTCACGGTCCATGTCGAAGCCTGTCCGCACCTGCACCGCACGGTCCAGTCCATCAAGGAAAACGGAGTCAAAGCGGGCGTCACCTTGAATCCCGCCACCCCGCTGACCAGCGTCGAGGAGATTCTGCCGGACGCAGATCTATTGTTGATCATGTCGGTCAATCCCGGCTTCGGCGGCCAGCGATTCATCTCCCGCATCCTGGACAAGATCAAGCAGGCGCGCGCGATGATCGACCGCACCGGTCGCTCGGTGCTGCTCGAGGTGGACGGCGGCGTGAAAGTGGACAACGCCGCCGCGATCGTGGCCGCCGGCGCCGACATTCTGGTGGCGGGTTCCGCCATCTTCGAAGCTCCCGGGCGTGACTACCGCCGGGTGATCGCCCAACTACGCGCAGGCGGTGCCGCTAGCTCCGCCCCCGGCGATAACGGCAACCTAACCAGTCACCGCAAAGCCGCGGCGGCCTCCCGCAAGGCTCGCCGATGAGCGAGGTGACGCAGCTCGCCGAGAGCCTGCATCCTCATGAGGTGAAGGTCCTCAGAGCATTTGATGCCTCCAAGGACGATGATTTCTGTACTGAAGAGGACCTGGCGAAGAGGAGCGGGCTCGAAGTAGCCCAGGTTGGCTCTGCTCTCGGTAGGCTGCAAGTAAAGGGGCTCACCCGGATAGGTTCCAGACTCCCTCGCACAGAGGTTTCCCTTACAGAAACAGGACAACGCTACTTCCAACGCTATACCCCCATCGTGCGGATCATTTCGGCTCTGAAGAAAGCTTCTGACACTGGCGCGCAGTTGACGATTAAGGATATCCAGACAAGGGAAAAGCTTGACTCTAGCGAAATCAGCGAGGCCATCGGCGAATTGAAACAGGAAGGCGTAGTAAGAATCGCCGCAGGTGGAATTGTTGAGCTGACAGGAACTTCTTCGACCACGGCTGAGTCTTTGCAAAAGCTTATTCGGTTGCTGCACGAAGGCACAAAACCGCTGCTCGACTTTACCCCTTCCGAACAGACGCTTATCAAGAAGTTTTCTCAAAAAAGAGGGAAGCCAAACGAGCCCTTCCGCGTGGATGAACGCGAAAGCCGCAGGTTCGGCTTAACGGAAACTGGCAAGGTCGTTGTTCAACAGATTCTGAAAGAAGGAACAAGAGATGAGATCACTCTTCTTACGCCAGAGATGCTGAAAGATGGCAGTTGGCGAAACAAACGCTTTCGAAAATACACAATCAGCCTTCAGCCGGCCCGCATCGTGGCCGGCAAGAAACATCCCTACCGGGAGTTCCTGGATCTGGTCAAAGCCAAGCTCGTCAGCATGGGATTCGAGGAGATGCGCGGCGGGCTGATCGAAAACGAGTTCTGGAACATGGACGCCCTCTTCATGCCGCAGTTCCACCCGGCTCGCGAGACCCACGATGTGTACTTCGTCAAAGAACCACGCCTCTCCGCCCCGATTCCCGAGCCGTTCCTGTCGCAGGTTGCAGGCGCGCACGAACACGGCGGCCACACAGGATCGAGCGGCTGGGGCTACACCTTCGACCGCATGCGGACGCGCCGCCTGGTGCTCCGTAGCCAGGGCACGGCCGTCTCCGCGCGTACGCTGGCCGCGACGCCGCACGTGCCGGGCAAGTACTTTTCGATCGCGCGGTGCTTTCGCTACGACCAGGTGGACGCCACGCACGCGCCCGACTTCTTCCAGATCGAGGGCATCGTTCTGGGGCCGGACATCAATTTCCGGACCCTGCTCGGGCTGCTCACCCTCTTTGCGCGCGAAGTGGCCCAGGCGCAGGAGATCCGCTTCGCCCCGGCCTACTTCCCCTTCACGGAGCCGTCGGTCGAAGTGCACGTGCGCCATCCCCGCCTGGGCTGGATCGAGCTAGGCGGCGCTGGCCTCTTTCGCCCGGAGGTCCGGCTCCCGCTGAGCGTGGAGGTCCCCGTGATCGCCTGGGGCCTGGGCCTCGACCGCATGGCGATGGTCGCGCTGGACATCCACGACATCCGCGATCTCTTCTCCGCCGATCTCGAGATGATCCGCTCCAAACGGGTGCAGTACTGAACCGACGCCATGCCGACCATCTCCGTCAATCGCAAGGACCTCGACAAGCTCCTGGGGCGGCCCGCAACGGATAAGGAACTCGAAGCCTGGCTGCCGCTGGTGAAGGGCGAGATCAAGGAGGTCGAAGCCGCCACCGGCGAGATCCGGCTCGAGCTGCAGGACTCCAACCGTCCGGACCTCTGGTGCGTTGAAGGCATCGCGCGTCAGATCCGGATCAAGCTGAACGGCCGGCCGGACTCCTACCCATACTTGCGTACTGCCAAGGGCCGGCTCGATCAGATTCTTGTCGAGCAGGGCCTGGAGCGTGTGCGTCCGTTCATCGGCGGGTGCAAAGTGCGCGGCTACAAGATCGCTGCGGAGGGTCTGACCCAGCTCATCCAGACACAGGAAAAACTCGCCGACATTTTCGGACGGAAACGCCGCACGGTCTCCATCGGGCTCTATCGGCTGCCCTCCATCAAGTTTCCCGTCACCTACGCCTTGGCGGACCCCGACCGGACCAGATTCCGCCCGCTCGGCTATACCGAGCCGATGAGCCTGCGGGAGATTCTGGAGATCCACCCCAAGGGGCTAGAGTACGGGGGGCTCCTGTCGGGACACGACCAGGTGCCGCTGCTCCGCGACGCCAAGGGGGCCGTGCTATCGTTTCCGCCCATCATCAACAGCCGGGACGTCGGCGAAGTGCAGGTGAGCGACGCGGACCTGTTCATCGAAGTCACGGGAATGGACCTTCGCATGGTCATGCTCGCCGTGAACATCTTGGCCGCCAACCTGCACGACCGCGGGGCTTCGATCGAGCCGGTGGAGGTCGTCTATCCCTATAAAACGGCGTACGGGCGCACGGTGCGGATGCCACAGGCTTTCAGCAAGCCCCGTGCGATCAAGCTCAGCGACATCAGCACGGCCCTTGGCGATGCGTTCTCTCTCAAGGACGTACGGGCCAGCCTCGCCTCGTACGGCTACACGGTGACCGGCAGCGGCTCGCGGCTCCTTGTGAGCCTCCCGTCGTATCGTAGCGATCTCATGCACACGGTGGACGTCATCGAGGATGTGGCCATCAGCCGCGGGTACAACACGTTTGGTCCGATCATGCCCGCGACCTTTACCGTTGGGGGGTTGTCCCGGATCGAGCAGCTCTCGGATAAGGTGCGGGAGCTGATGCTCGGCTTCGGCTTCCAGGAGATCGTCTCGAACATCCTGAGCGCCCGCGTCGACCTGATCCACCGGATGCGACTGCCCGACGGGCATCCAGAGGCCCGCTGCGTCGAAATCGACAACGTCATGTCCCAGAGTTACGAGTGCCTGCGCCAGTGGGTCCTGCCGTCGCTGCTACGTGTCGAGTCCGCCTCTTCACGGAGCTTCTACCCGCATTTCCTGTTTGAGTTGGGCGAGGTCGTCGTTCCGGATCCGCAGGCCGAAACCGGCACGCGGAGCGAAGTCCGTCTGGGAGCCCTGCTGGCCCACGCCAACGCGAACTTCTCCGAGGCCCACTCGTTCCTGGACTTGTTGTGCTTCTACCTGGGCTGGGCCTACACGCTGACGCCGACTGACCACCCGTCGTTCCTGGAGGGACGGGTCGGGCGGGTCGAGCGAGACGGCAACGTGGTGGGCCTGATCGGCGAGCTCCACCCGGAGGTGCTGGAACGCTGGCAAATCACCATGCCGTGCAGCGCCTTCGAACAGGTGATCGACCTCCCGAGCAAGCCTCAGTCATAACGAAGGACCCTACCGAGGAGCCACGGGCGGCAAGGCCTGCTTGAAGTACTGCTCCTGGATTGTGCGGGTAGAATTGGCCACCACGATCTTCCCTGGCTCGCTGGTCGGAGCCGGCACTTGCCCCCCAAGCCGCACGATCGAGTCCCGGATATCCGCTAGGGTCAAGAGGACTCTCCCTTCAACCTGCACCCCGGGGCGATTATAGCCAGCTTCGAACGCTCTCCACGCCTTTCTGTATGCGATAACCGCCGGTTGCGTGTAGGCTGTTTGATCCAGCGCGCTCGCTAAGTCCAGATAGATCTCTCCGGCCAGACCAGGAGCTGTATCCACAGCGCTCAGGTAGTGAAAAATACTTTCGATGATCTTGCCCCTTTCGATGGCTTTTTTACCCGCCTTGCGCAAGCTCTTCACGCACTTGGTCTCGGCCGATGTGAGCGGACGATCGGGATCCGAACCAGGTATCGGGCCTTCTTCAATGAGCAGGAAAGGTGCCCGCATAGGATCTTCGCGATACGGGCGCATGCGGCACCCCGACAAAGACGGTGCCTTACCCGTACCCAGCACGCTGGGAGAAGCCATCCCCTGCTCCGATGGAATCGTCGACGGGGGTGCAGCAGGCTCCTGTGCGAACGCCGAGCCCGCGTCAGAAAGGACGGCGACCATGATCCAGGCTGTGATCCCGATCCTCATTGTCTCACTCGAAAACTAGGCCTTGGCCATCTGCGCCTTGGCCGTGTCCACGAGCTTCGTGAAACCGCCCGGGTCTTGGATGGCCATGTCCGAGAGGACTTTGCGATCGAGCGCGACGCCCGCTTTCTTGAGCGCATAGATGAAACGCGAATAGAGCAGGCCGTGGGCCCGGCAGGCAGCGGTGATGCGGGCGATCCAGAGCCGCCGGAAGTCGCGTTTCCGGTTGCGGCGGTCGCGATAGGCATACTGCTGCGCCCGGTCCACCGCTTCGGTCGCCGTGCGGAACAGGCGACTCTTGGCCCCATAGTAGCCTTTGGCCAGCTTGAGTCGCTTTTTATGACGTGCGCGGGTCTTGGTCCCGCCTTTAGCCCGTGGCATGGTACGGTGTTCTCCTTCCTTGAGCAGCGCTCATCAGTTCATCGGTGAGGCAGGAGCGCGGCGATCCGGTAGACATCCCCCGGCGCCACGCGCGTCGGCCTGCTGAGCCTGCGCTTGCGGTTCCGCCTCTTGCTGGTCAGAATGTGCCGTTTGTAGGCGGGATAGTGCATGAGCTTCCCGGTCCCCGTCTTCCGGAACCGCTTCTTCACCCCTTTGTGCGTCTTCAGTTTCTGCCCGGCCATGTCCGTTTTCCTTCCTGCGTTCGCAGCCCATCCCGCTATTTTTTCTGGGGTGCAAGTACCATTGAGAGAAACCGCCCTTCCTGCCGCGGGGGCTGCTCGATCTGCGCGCCGTTCCCCACCAAGGCCAGTACTTTATCCAGCATCGTCCTGCCCATCTGCTGGTACGCCATTTCGCGGCCCCGGAACATCACGGTGACCTTGGTCTTGTTCCCATCGGCTAGGAACTCCTTCATCTGGCGCACCTTCGTCTCCAAATCGTGTTGATCAGTCCGTGGTCTCAGCTTGATCTCCTTGAGCTGTGTCCCTTTCTGATGCTGCTTGGCGGTGTGGGCCTTCTTGTTGAGTTCATATTTGTACTTGCCATAGTCCATGATCTTGCAGACCGGCGGCTGCGACATGGGCGCCACTTCGACAAGATCGTATCCCATCTCCTCCGCTTTCTTGAGCGCATCATTCGTCGTCATGATGCCGAGCTGCTCGCTCTCCGGACCGATGACGCGGACTGGCGAGACCCTGATCTCTCTATTGATTCTCAGTTTTGGAACGGCGATAGGGCACCTCTCTCCTTCAGGTTCATGCCTTGGGCACGGCGCTGGTCAGCGACCGTCCCTCCACCTCCTTTTGCAAATGCGCCAGGAAGGCCGCGACCGTCATCGCGCCTGCGTTGCCCCCGCCGCGAGTCCGCACAGAGACCGTGTCGTCCTGCTTCTCCCGGTCCCCGACGACGAGCATGTAGGGAATCTTGGCCCGCTCTGCCTCCCGGATCTTCAAGCCGATCTTCTCGTTGCGCAGGTCCACTTCGACGCGAACCCCGGCATCAGTCAGGCGACGCGCCACATCCCGGGCGTAGTCCGCGTGATTGTCCGTGATCGCGATCACGACGGCCTGCACCGGCGCCAGCCACGCGGGGAAGACGCCCGCGTACTGCTCGATCAGGATGCCGAAGAACCGCTCGATCGACCCCATCAGCGCCCGGTGGATCATGATCGGCCGGTGGGGCTGGCCGTCCTCCCCCATGAACTCCAGTCCGAAGCGTTCTGGGTTGTTGAAGTCCACCTGGACCGTCGAGCACTGCCAGGACCGCCCCAGCACGTCCTTGATCTTGATGTCGATCTTGGGGCCGTAGAACACACCCTGGCCGGGATCGATGCCGTACGCCACTCCCCGGCTCTTGAGCGCCGCCTCCAAGGCGGCGGTCGCCTGGGCCCATGCCGCCTCCGATCCCACGGCCTTCTCCGGCCGGGTGGAGACCCACACCTGGTAATCGGCAAACCCGAAGGTCTTGAGCACAAAGAAGGTGAAGTCCAGCACCCGCGAGACTTCCTCTTCGATCTGGTCCGAACGGCAGAACAGGTGGGCGTCGTCCTGCGTGAACCCCCGCACGCGCAGCAGGCCGTGCAGGACCCCCGATCGTTCATAGCGATAGACCGTCCCCAGTTCGGCGTAACGCAGCGGCAGGTCACGGTAGCTCCGCAGGTGTGACTTGTACATCATGATGTGGAACGGGCAATTCATCGGCTTGAGCTG
>VBOK01000115.1 GCA_005877565.1 Nitrospirota bacterium | reverse complement strand
GCGGCGGGTCGCCGCGATGATGGCCAGGAGGTACTCCATCAGACTGTCGTCGAGGCGGACCTTCTCGACCCGCTCCTGCAGATCCAAGACCTCCTGGGTCGTCAGCACAGGCTCCAGTTCGTCGGCCGGGTGCAGCAATTGTGGGCGGTCCAGCACTTTCTTCTCATCGGCCCGGTCCGGGTAGCCGATCCGGATCCGCATCAGGAAGCGATCGAGCTGCGATTCCGGCAGCGGGAACGTCCCATGGTATTCCCACGGGTTCTGCGTGGCAATCACCATGAACGGCCGGGGGAGCGGGTAGGTCTGACTGTCCACGGACACCTGGGCTTCGTTCATCGCTTCCAGGAGGCTGCTCTGCGTCTTGGGCGTGGTGCGGTTGATCTCGTCCGCGAGCACGATGTGGGCAAAGATCGGCCCCGGCTTGAACTCGAACGTCTGCTTCTGTTGATGGAAGACCGAGACCCCCAGGATGTCGGCCGGGAGCAGGTCGCTCGTGAACTGGATTCGCCGAAAGGTGCCGCCCAGAGAGCGGGCAAGGCTGTGGGCCAGCGTGGTCTTCCCCACTCCGGGCACATCCTCGATGAGAAGATGCCCACGCGCCAGCAGGGCCACCACCGCCATCTCGACCACCGCGGGTTTGCCCTTGATGATCCGTTCGATGTTGCTTCTCAAGGCCTGGATCTTGTGGCCTGCGTCCATCGTTTGGCGAGTCTAACAGAGCCTCCGGAGGGGGTCAATTTTCCAGAAAAATCGGGTTGACTTCGTCAAAACTGACACCTATCATGCAGTCCATCCGACCCTGAGACCCATCGTGACGCTCCAGGAACTCCACGACTCCATCAAGGACTGTCAACGCTGCCGCCTGGCGTCCGGGCGAACCCAGGTCGTCTTCGGGACCGGGAACTCTCATGCAAAGATCATGTTTGTCGGCGAGGCCCCCGGCTTCTACGAAGACAAGCAAGGCATCCCCTTCGTCGGCGCGGCTGGCAAGCTATTGAACGAACTGCTGGAGGACGCCGGCCTCTCCCGCGACGACGTCTACATCGCCAACGTGATCAAGTGCCGTCCGCCGGACAACCGCGATGGGTAAGAAGGTCGGCATCATGAAAGTGCGAGGGCAATCGTTCCAGGTCAAGGACTTCTTCGTCTTCCCCCTGCTCCACCCCGCCGCCGCGCTGCATCAGGGCAACCTGAACGAGCCGCTCCGGGAAGACTTCCGCAAGCTCAAGGCCTTCCTGGACCGCCAGCAGGAGCCAGTCCCGCCGGTCGAACAGATGAACCTGTTCGGGTAATAAGGGGGGTTGACAAGGCCTGTCTTCGTATCTATCTGACAGGCATGCACCCAGCATCAACACCACGTCCACTCACGCTCGACGAGAAGAAGGCAGCGGAAGCAGCCTTCCGCGGAGAAGCCTTCGACCCCAAATGGTCCGAAGCAGCCCGCGCTGTCTATGAAGGCATCCTACAGGCGATGGGAACCCGAGCCCCCATCTTCGAAGGAGCGATGGCCGAGACGGCTAACTCCCAGGCGGAGGGGCACGCTGAACCGAAGACACCGCCCGAGGGTGAGACAGCAGCTTCGTCAAACCCGCAGGGTGAGGGCTCACGCCCTCCGATTCTGACTCGGGACGAGGCAGTCCAAGCCGGGTACCTGATCGACGTCACGCCCATCGCGCAGAGCGTGGGCCTGCCGGTGCCGGTCTGCCTCAGCAAGCCGCTCTGGGATTTCGCCATCACCGCCTCCCACACGCTGCCGGACGAGGAGCATGAATCGCGCGTCCGGGATGTGCTCATAGCACTCAGGCTGCGCCTCGCGACGATCCCTGTGGCCTCCCCGGCTATGGAATTTCCAGCCCTGCTCCCTTTCCCCCCGGAGCCGGTGCCCCAGCTCTGCCCCTTGTATGCCATCGCGATGGGGGATGCGGCAGTCCCGTACTCCATCACCATCCTGCTGGCCAACGAAGTCTCGGCCGTCATCAGGCCGACAGGCAACTAACGCCTAATTCTAGCGCGCGAGGATCTCCAGGATCTCGTCCAGCGGACGGATCGTGCCAAGGAGCGTCGGGCTCCCGAACTGCTTGTTGTGGCGGTTCTCCTTGACCCCCTCCAGAGCGATGATCAGATTGTTGAAATCGTCCAGCTTCGCCGTCTCGAAGTACGTGATGAAGTCGAGGTCGTCGAGCCCGCTGGCATGGTACAGCTTGCGCTTGACCGTCTTGAGGTACGCGACCGTCGCCTCTGTGTGCTCTTTCATCATGGCGTTCCGGCCATCCTGCGGCATCAGCCACCACTCTGCGTCCTTCCGAACCGGCACCACGATAGCGTACGGCTTGGCGCCTGGGTCCGGCGGCGTCTTCAGCGCCGTCTTGAGATCGTCAGGAAGACTCGGCACGTAGTTGGCCTTCTTGGTGATGCCGTTGAACGTGTACGTGTTCACCAGGTACTTCCCGATCCTCGTGCCCATCAGATCCACGAGGAAGTTCTGGTTGTGCAGCATCTCGGTCGAGTGCACCCGGACAAAGAAGTCCGCATTCTCCATGAGCCCCCGCAGCAGATAGGTGTCCACGGCCACCCTCTCGGCATGCTTCTGGAAGACCCCCTTGACCTCTCCCGCCGCGAAGGCACGCGTTGCCTTGTCCAGCTTCCACCAGCTGTCGTCCACCTTGAAGACCGCAAAGGTGCCGTAGACCCCTGGCTCGGTCAGGAGCTTTTCCCGATCCATCGCCGCAAAAGCCGGCTGCACTGCGAGCACGGCCATGAGGCATCCCGCTATGAGTGCGTTCACTCTGTTCATCTCCATACCCCCCTTCTCCTCACCTCCATCCAGGGCTATCACACCCTCATATCCCCACCGCTCCGACCTCCGGCCAGAGCAAGGCAACGAGCTTACCGATCCCGAACCCGACCCCGGCCGCTAGTGAGCCTAGCAACATCACTTCCATCCCGCTTTTGAGCCACAGCTGCTTGGTCAGGACCGTCTTGCCCACGCCGATGGCGAAGAGGAACACGAGGGAGACCGCCACCGCCACCTTCAACGCCAGCAGCACATCCTCTATGGCCAGATAAGGCAGTAGCGGCGGGATGCCGCCCACGACGTAGGCCCCGGCCATCAAAAAGCCGACCGTCACGGGGTTGTCGAAGGACTCCTCGAGGATCCCCAGCTCTTCCCGCATCATAAACCGCACCCACAGGGCCTTGTCCGAAGTGACGCGGTTGACGATCACCTCCACTTCGTCCTTCAGGAACCCTAGCTTGGTGAAGATATCCCGGATCTCTTTGCGCTCCAGCTCGGGAACTTCCTCGATCTCGCGCCGCTCCCGCTCCTTCTCGCTCTCGAAGAAATCGCGCTGGGACTTGCTGGCCAGGTACGCGCCGATGCCCATGGCCAGGGCGCCGGCGACGACGGACGCGATTCCCGCCAGCAGGACCAGGCGCGTCTGCATGAGCGCGCCCGTCGCGCCGGCGACGAAGCCGATCGTCGAGACCAGGCCGTCGTTCGTCCCGAACATGACTTCGCGGATGAACCGGCCCTTCGGGGTATGCCAGTCTTCGGAATGAAGGGTCGTGAGCAGGTGCGGCGATGAAGGCACCGCTTTACTCTCCCGCCACCGTCATCGCGGCGATCTTCACCGTCGGACTGACGATGCGCCCACTAAACACGAGGTCATTGCCGATCGCCTCGACGCCCATCCACATGTCTTTCAGGTTGCCCGCGATCGTGATCTCCTCGACCGGATACGCAAGCTCGCCGTTCTCGATCCAGAAACCGACCGCGCCGCGGGAATAGTCGCCGGTCACCATGTTGATCCCAAACCCGATCAGCTCCGTGACATAGAGCCCGCGCTTGACCGAGCAGATGATCTCATCGGGCGTGGCCGTGCCGGGCGTCAGGTAGAAGTTGGTTGCCCCGACCGAGGACGCCTCGCCGACGCTGCGCGACGCGCTGCCGGTCGAGGCGAGCCCCAGCTTACGGGCCGCGTAGGTGTCCAGCAGGTAGCTCCTGAGGATACCCCGTTCCACGACGACGTTCTTCCGCGTGGGGAGTCCCTCCCCATCGAACGGCTTGGAGCCCAGGCCTCCGGGCATGCGGCCGTCGTCGTAGACCGTGACCAAGTCCGGAGCGATGCGTTCCCCCAGCCGCCCGACGAGGTAGGATGCACCTTTGTATATGGCGTAGCCGTTCACCGCGCTGCAGAGATTGCCCAGGAAGCTGCCGGCGATCTCCGGCTCGAAGACCACCGGCACACGACAGGTGGCGATCTTGCGCGCGCCCAGCCGGCGGACAGTCCGCCGGCCGGCTTCCTGCCCGACGGCCTCCGGTGAATCCAGCCGGTTCAACTTCCGGCCGACGGCGTACCAGTAATCGCGCTGCATCAGCCCGTCCTGCACAGCGATCGGCGCCACAGCGCACGAGAAACTTGAGCTCTGGTATTCCCCGTAGAAGCCGTGGCTGTTCGCGAAGACCGTGCGGCCGCCGAACGCGCTGAAATCCGCCCCCTCGGAGTTGGTCAACCGGGAGTCCACCGCCAGCGCCGCCTTCTCAGCACGAGTGGCCAGTTCGATCATCCGGTCCATCGGCACCGTCTGGCTGTCATAGAGGTCGAGGTCCGGCCGCTCCTTCGCCAGGGCAGCCGGGTCGGGCAGACCTGCAGAGGGGTCTTCCACGACCGCCTGCGCCAAGGCGCAGGTCGTTTCGACCAACTCGTCCAGCGAAGCCGGGGATAAGTCCGACGTGGAGGCTCCCGCCGAGCGCTGGCCGAGATACACGCGCAGGCCGAGTCGCTTCTCCTGTGCCTTCGAGAGCTTGTCCACGACGGACAGGCGCACCTGCACCGAGGCAGCGTCCCCCTCGACGGCCACAGCATCCGCCGCGGTTGCGCCCTTCCGTTTCGCCTTGGCGAGCAACTCGGACGTCAGGTTCTGGTCAATGCGTATGCTCGTCATGCCTGCGTGCCTCCAACGGTAATCTCATCAACTCTGGTCGTCGGCAGGCCCACCCCGACCGGCACGGACTGCCCGTCCTTCCCGCAAGTTCCGATCCCCTCGTCCAATTGCAGATCATTGCCCACCATCGAAACTTTCTTAAGGATCTCCGGCCCGCTGCCGATCAGCGTCGCGCCTTTCACTGGCGTCGTCACCTGGCCATCCTCGATCAGGTAGGCCTCGCTGGCCGAGAAGACGAACTTGCCGTTGGTGATGTCCACCTGTCCGCCGCCGAAATACACTGCGTAGAGTCCGCGCTTGACCGAGCGAATGATCTCCGCGGGCGTGGACTCGCCCGGCAGCATGAAGGTGTTGGTCATGCGCGGCATCGGGATGCACTGAAAGCTTTCCCGCCGCCCGTTGCCGGTCAGCGGGATGCTCATGAGCCGCGCGTTGAGCTTGTCCGTCATGTAACCCTTCAGGATCCCCTTCTCGATCAGCACCGTCCGGCTCGTCGTCGTCCCCTCGTCATCCACATTCAGCGAGCCCCGGCGGAACGGCAGTGTCCCGTCGTCCACGATGGTACACAACTCGGAGGCGACCACCTCCCCGATACGGTCCGTGAAGGCGGAGGTCTTCTTCCGGTTGAAGTCGGCCTCCAGCCCGTGGCCGATCGCTTCATGGAGCAGGATACCCGGCCAACCCGAACCGAGCACCACCACCATGGGCCCGGCCGGCGTGTCCACCGCCCTCAGGTTCAGCACGGCCTGGCGGGCTGCCTCTTTCGCATAGCGCTCCCAGCGGTTGTTCTCCAGGAAGAACGTGTACTCCCCGCGGCCCCCGCCGC
Organism: Nitrospirota bacterium; assembly: GCA_005877565.1. Lineage (GTDB taxonomy): Bacteria > Nitrospirota > Nitrospiria > Nitrospirales > NS-4 > NS-12. Next base: position 3,431 of record VBOK01000115.1, on the reverse strand, counting down.
CGAAGCTCCCCACCTGCCGCTGCCCGTTCCCTTCGGCGATGCAGGTCACCTGCAAGCGGGACAAGGGTTGCACGTCCCCGACCAACTCGCCTTCCGAATTGGCGATCAGGACGATCTTATACTCCGTGGTGAAGGAGGCCATGACGTTCTTGATCCGCGGATCATAGGCGCGCGCGACCTGATCAATCCGTTCCAGGAGCGCGACTTTCTCCGGCGTCGCGACCTCCGTGGCCGGCACGGTCACTGGGTAGAGGTCTTGGCCGGGCCGCCCCACGCGGATCGCCGGCACAGAGCCGGCACCCGCCGGCGAGCGGGCAATGTAGCGGGCCGTGTCGGCGGCCTGTTCCAGCTGTCTCAGCGTGATCTCATCCGAGTAGGCATAGCCGGTCTTCTCGCCGGCCGTCGCCCGCACTCCGACCCCTTGAGAGACGCTTTTCGAGGCGCGCTTCACCAGGCTCTCCTCCATCGAGATGGATTCGTCCACGGTGTGCTCGAAATAGAGGTCCGCGTAGTCCACGTCGCGGACCTTGACCCGCCCCATGGCGGCAAGGAGTTCGCGGTCGGTCACCCCGAACCGCTCCAGGTAAAATTTCTCGGTTTCGCTCATAGCTTCCTCCGCTTGCGCATCTCTTCTTCGAAGGTCTTGCGGTACAGTGTTTCCCATTCCGGCGAGCCCTCGACCAGCGGACGGGAATAGGAGGCCAGGCGCCGGCGGACGAGGGCGTCCACCTCGTCGCTCACATGAAGTTCGGCCGCCAAGATACGCTTGATCTCGCGCAAGACCGCCACCTCCTCCACCTTGAGCCGCGCGTTGGCGGGGTTCTTGAAGTGGTTCAGGATCAGGTGCGAGAGATGCGTCACCTTCTCGTCGCTCAGGATCATCAGAGGATCGCCCCCTTCTCCTTCACGAGCTGCTTCTTGATCATCTGGAAGAGCTGCTGCTCGTTCATCCTGCCCCGCGCGATTTCGGACTCGTACTTGCGCATCAATTCCTTGGCCTCCACGTTGATGCGGTCCTCGACACTCAGCTCGTCGACGATCACCCGCTCCAGCGACACGGTCAGGACACGGCGGTCCGCGACCGGCTCGATCATCCCGCCGGCCACCAGCTTCTCGACCATCTGGCCGGCCAGAGACGCAATGCGCTCAGGGGAAAGCTTCACGTCGCCTTCTCCATCTTGACCTTGGTGGCGTTCATGACCGTCCGCAGCACGGTGGCATCGCCTTTCACTTTGCCGATCAGGTTCACCCGATCGGCGGGCGCCGGGTCGGGCCCGGTGCTGACCGGTGTGCGGCCGAAGAAGATCGCCACGGCCCCGCCGTTGCCCCAATACGCGATGTCCCCCACGACCACTTTCAATGTGGCCGTCTCCCGGTGATCCTTGATGAATGGGATCTTGAAATAGAACTCCTCGCCCCAGCTGTGCAGGTCCGTCTCGATGGGCAGCAACTCGTAGACGGCTTTCGCCGTGCGGGTCGGCTTGAGCTCCGCATCGAGGGTCACCCCTCCCACTGTGATCTTGACCGGCAGCGGTTCGTTGCTCATCCTTTACCCTCGTGCCTGTGTCGTGGATTTGTCTCGGTCGCCGCTTCGCGTGCCGGGGGCTGCTATTTAGTTAACTTGTTTTCCCCCCAAAAGCAAGGCTAGAATACCCTATGAATCATCGCTCCAGCATACTGTGGAGCAGCACGCTTGCGCTCGCCGCCTGCCTGATGCTGCTCCGGCCCGATTCTGCGTCCGCCGAAACGTACCAGTGGACTGACAAAGACGGGACCGTGGGGTTCGCGGACAGCCTGGAGAAGGTGCCTCCGCAGTATCGGCAATCCGCGAAACGTTTGGAGGAAACCAAAGAGTCAACGAAATCGTTCCAGAGAGTTCCCACGCCTCCCAGCCGGAGCAACGCGACACTATCCGCCCCGACCGACCAGAACGACCACTACGCGGTTTGGCGACAACGCATGACTGCGGCCCGCGCCGAACTGGAAGAGCTGAAAAAGCAACGCCAAGGGGTTCAAAAAGAGTATGACACCCTGCGGGCCGAATTTTATGTGCGATCCTTCGCGGACTCCGATAAGGATGCCAAGCTCAGGGCCAACCTGGCCGAACTAGACGAGAAAATCAGGAAGAAGGAATACGAAATCAACACTGCCATCCCCGACGAGGCCCGCCGGGCAGGCGTGCCCTCCGGTGCTCTCTCTCAGTGACCCCAGGACGACTACTCCTCCTTTTTGTTCTCCTCGTCGCCCTCCTCCTCTCGCTCAGCAATTCCCTCGCGCTCTACGTGGACTGGCTCTGGTTTGGCGAGGTCGACTACCAGGCCGTCTTCACGACCATCTTGTTGACTCAGGCACTGGTCGGCGGGCTGTTCGGCGCGGTCTTTTTCCTCGTGTTCTTCGCCAACGTGTACCCGGCCGGACGGCACCAGCCGACCCGCTACTGGGGCACGGTGGACACCCTCGTGCTGCTCCGCTTTGCGGAGCCGCTCCGGAGCCACCTGGGCCTCACCGTCGGCGGCGTGGCTGCGGTTCTAGCCTTGATCGCCGCCCTCGGGAGCGCGACCCACTGGGAGGACTTCCTCCTGTTTCGCCAGGCCGTCCCCTTCGGCCAGACCGACCCGCTCTTCGGCAAGGACCTGGGGTTCTACATCTTCACGTTGCCGTTCCTGACGTACCTCCAGGAGTGGCTGGTCGGTCTTTTGCTGTTCACCACCGTCGGAGCAGGGGCCCTCTATTTTCTCACGCACGGGATCGTCATCGGGCCGCGCACCGTGCACGTGGAGCGGCAGGCGCGCCTCCACCTGGGTCTCCTGGCGTCGGTGCTGATCGGCGTGAAAGCCTGGGGATACCAGCTTGATGCTTACGAACTGCTCTACTCGCGCCGCGGCGTTGTCTTCGGCGCAGTCTATGCCGACGTCCACGCCGCGTTGCCCATCTTACAAGCACTCATCGTGCTCTGCGCGCTCACCGCGCTGGCCTGCCTGCTCTTCGCCCTCCAGGCGATCTGGCGCCCGGCCGTACATCGCGCAGAATATCCGCCTCACGCGGCTGGCCTATGGCCTGACCGACGTCCAGGAGGAGGTGTTCCCCGCCGAGCGGGAGTTGACTGCGGCCGACCTTGTCCGCAACGACCTGACGATCAAAAACGTGCGGCTCTGGGACCACCGGCCCCTGCTCGCCACCTACCGGCAGCTCCAGCAGATCCGGACCTACTACGATTTCGTGGACGTGGACAACGACCGGTACGTGGTCAACGGCGAGTACCGTCAGGTCATGCTCTCGCCGCGCGAACTGTCCTACAAGAACCTCCCGAGTCGGATCTGGATCAACGAACACTTCACGTACACGCACGGCTACGGGGTGACGCTCGGCCCGGTCAACCGCATCTCGGCCGAGGGTCTGCCGGAGTTCTTCATCAAGGACATCCCCCCGGT
>VBOK01000114.1 GCA_005877565.1 Nitrospirota bacterium | reverse complement strand
CCGCGATCTGCGCCGGCGTGGCTTGCCCCTCCATGATTTCGTGCATGGCGGCTTCGGCCTCGGCCTCCGTCAGGTCCAGCCGGTCCACGACTTTGGCAATGGCGTCTTTGATCATGGGTGGACGCTAGCGCGACAAGAAATTGCGAAGTAGATCCTTGCCCGGCCGCGTCAGGATGGACTCCGGATGGAACTGCACCCCTTCGACCGGCAGGGTCCGGTGGCGCAAGCCCATGATCTCGCCTTCGGCAGTCTCGGCCGAGATCTCCAGGCAGGACGGCAGCGTCTCCCTCTTCACGATCAGGGAGTGGTAGCGCGTCGCCTCAAACGGGTTCGGCAGATCGTTGAAGATCGTCCTGCCGTCGTGCTTGATCTGGGACGTCTTTCCGTGCATCAGGCGCTCCGCGCGGACCACGTCGCCGCCGAAGGCCTCGCCGATGCTCTGGTGACCCAGGCACACGCCCAGGATCGGCACGGCCCCGGCCAGGCGCTTGATGGTCTCGATGGACACCCCCGCTTCCTTTGGCGTGCACGGCCCCGGTGAGATCACGATCCGCGAAGGTTTGAGCGCGGCGATCTCGTCCACGGTCATCGCGTCGTTGCGGACGACCCGCACCTCCTCCCCGAGCTCACCCAGATACTGGACGAGGTTGTAGGTGAACGAATCGTAGTTGTCGATCACCAACAGCATGACTTAATCGAGGCCGCGCTCGGCCATCTCCACGGCCCGCATCATGGCCTTGGCTTTGTTGCAGGTCTCGACGTACTCAGCCTCGGGATCCGAATCCGCGACGATGCCGGCGCCCGCCTGGATGAAGGCCTGGCGCCCCTTGATCACCACGGTGCGGATGTTGATGCACGTATCCATGTTACCCGAGAACCCGAAATACCCGACCGCGCCCGCGTACGGCCCTCGGCGCGACGGCTCCAGCTCCTCGATGATCTCCATGGCGCGGATCTTCGGTGCGCCGGACACCGTGCCAGCCGGAAAGCATGCCCGCAGCACGTCATAGGCGTCCCGCCCGGGGGCCAGCCGGCCCTCCACCTGGGAGACCAGGTGCATGACGTGCGAATACTGCTCCACGACCATGAAGTCCTTGACGCGGACGGTGCCGGGCCGCGCGACCCGCCCCACGTCGTTACGCCCCAGATCCACCAGCATCACATGCTCGGCGCGCTCCTTGGCATTGGCCAGCAACTCCTCCCGCAAGGCGCGGTCCTCCTCCTCGGTCGCGCCGCGCCGACGAGTCCCGGCGATCGGCCGCAGCTGCACCAGGTCATCTTCACAGCGGACCAGCACCTCCGGCGACGCGCCCACCAGCTCCACTTCGGGAAACCGGAGATAGTACATGTACGGAGAGGGGTTGATGACACGCAGGGCCCGGTAGAGGTCGAACGGCCGGGCCCGCATCGACGCCTGCCACCGCTGCGAGAGCACGCCCTGAAAGATGTCGCCGGCCTTGATGTACTCCTTCGTCTGCATCACCATCTTCTCGAAGTCCGCCTTGCTCATGTTGGAGGTGAAGGCAAGCGGTCCCCTAGGAGCGAGCTTGCGCGGGGACGGGCGGCGGCCCGTGCGCAGCCGCGCGATCATCCCGTCGATCCGCCGGACCGCCTCGGCGTAGGCCCTTTTGTAGTCCCGATCCCCGACTTGCGCGTTGGCCACGATTCGGATCGTCTGCGCCACGTTGTCGAAGACCAACAGCGTGTCGGTGAGCAGGAAGCACATCAGCGGAAGTCCCAGCACGTCTTTGCGAAGTGACGGGAGCCGCTCGAACTGGCGGACGACGTCGTAGCTCAGATACCCTACCGCCCCCCCGCAAAACCGGGGCAGCCCGGGCACCTCGACCGGCCGGTACTCCGCCATGAGGTCGCGGAGGCAAGCCAGCACATCGGTCTTCACAGGAATCCGGCGACGGTGGCGGCCAGCTGACAGCACCACTTCGCGGTCGCTGCCGTGCAACAGAATCGGCGAGCCACTCCCCAAAAACGAGTAGCGCGCCCACTTCTCACCACCCTCGACGCTCTCCAGCAGATAGCTGCACGAGCCGCGGTCGATCTTGGCGAGCGCCGAAACCGGCGTCTCGAAATCGGCCAAGACTTCGCGGGAAACTGGAATCAAGTTCCCCTGTTTGGCCAGTGCGCAAAACTCTTTGAAATCAGGGACGTAGCCGCCTGGGTGCATGCGGCCACGGTAGCACAGGCTTCCTTGGCGAGTCCACCTCTACTCTACCGTTTCTACCGTTCGTAGAAATCCTTCTCTGGAGTGTCGTCAAAGTCATCCGCTTCATGTCCGCCGGAGCCTTCGCCCTCCAGACGCTCCTCCAGATCGGCCACGCGGTTCCACACCGCTTCGACCTTCTCATCCAGCCGCGCCAGGCGGTCAGCGACCAACTTGTCCTGATCGCGCCGAGCCGCGCCGCCGTCGTGGCCCCCGCCCGGGCGCTGGCTGAGCACAGCCCTGATCGCCTCCACCTCATGGGCAAGGCGTTTGACTTCTGCAGCTAAGTCGGTCGGCCCGCCGGCATGGACGGCTATCTGTCTGGCCTTTCCTCCTTTGGGGGTTCCCTTCACGGCTTTGCGCTCCCCCTTGGCAGGCATCGCTCTCCTTCCACCTCCCGTCTCAGCGATACGCGGGCTACGGCGTCAACCACCCGTGGTCGGCAAAACTGACGTACTCATGGTCCCCGATAATAACGTGGTCAAGAACCCGAATGCCAATGATCTCCCCGGCCGAGACGAGGCGGTGGGTCAAGGCCCGGTCTTCCGGACTCGCCTCCGGATCTCCGCTCGGGTGATTGTGCACGAAGATGACGGCCGCGGCCGACTCCCTGATGGCCGGGACGAAGGCTTCCCGCGGATGTACAATACTCAGCGTCAAGCTCCCCTCCGACACCGTCACATCCCGAATGATGGCGTTCTTGCCGTCCAGCAAGACCGCCTTGAAGACCTCCCGGCGAAGGTCCCGCATGAGGGGACGGTAGTGACGGAACACGTCCTGGCTGGACATCACCCGCTGCCCCGTGGACAACGGAGCGGCCATGGCCCGTTTCCCGATTTCCAGCGCCGCCTTGATGAGAGCGGCCTTGGCCGGCCCGACCCCGGGCACGGCGCAGAGTTCCCTGGCGCTCATCCGGCTGACACCTGGCAATCCGTCGTGCCGATCCAGCAGGGCGACACCAACATCCAGCGCCGTCCAGCCCTCGCACCCAGTTCCTAGCAGAATGGCAAGAAGCTGGCCATCCGTCAAGGTCTCCGGGCCGTACCGAAGGAGCCGCTCGCGGGGCCGCTCGCCCAGAGGCCAGGTCTCGATGCCCATCGCTTTCCCCATGTCCTCATTTCCCTACGCGTCTGTGTACCCCCTTACACACCCGTTGGACATTTTTGACACAGGGAAGGTGCGTTAGGTTGAACCGACAGGACCATCACCTCTCATAACTCTATGAAATTCCGAAAGCCGCATTTTGGGCACCTACCTTGCCTTCTTGGGGGCAGCGGGTTTCCGACCACCGATAGGAGGACAGGACGATGCAATGCAGGAAATGCAAAGGGCTCATGGTCAGGGAACGGTTTTCAGACTATTTCCTGATCGTCTACGCCTGGAAGTGCATCAACTGCGGGGCGATCGTGGACTCTACCATCACCCATAATCAGAAAAAGCGGCCTGCGCCTGCGGAGGACTCCCGCGAGGCCGTCTCCCAATAACCCACTGCTCGTCTTCCCACCGTCGCTCACATAACGGGAAGGACTTTCCTCCCGCGCCCGTCGCCTTCCCTTATCGTGCTGCTCGCCGCGTTGTCAAGCCGCCTCCGTTGTGCAAACCACGGCGGACCGTGTTAGACTCGCAGTTATCATGCGCATCATCGGCGGCACATCACGCGGACGTCGCTTGTCAGGGCCCAGCGGCGCGGCGATCCGTCCCACGGCGGACCAGGTGAAAGAGGCCCTCTTCAATATCCTCGCGGACCGGATCGTCGGCGCGCGCTTCCTCGATCTTTTCGCAGGAACCGGCAACATCGGCCTCGAGGCGCTGAGCCGCGGGGCCACGCAGGCGACGTTCGTGGAGTCCAACCCCACTGCGTGCCGCCTGTTGGAGGCCAACTTCCGTCGGTGCGGCTTCGAGCGGGTGGCCGAGGTCCGTCCTGTTCCCGTGTTCCGCTTCCTGAAGCTCGCGCGCGGACCGGCCTACGACATCGTCTTTCTCGATCCGCCCTACCAGACACAGGACGCGCAACTGGTCTTGCCATCATTGGGAGGCAATGCTATCATCCACCCGCACGGCGTGGTGGTTGTCGAGCACTTCCATAAAACCCACCTGGACGATCGGATCGGACATTTGGCGCTCGTGAAAACGTACCGGTACGGAGACACCTGTCTGTCCGTGTACCAGCGCGATCAGGCTGAGGCCTCGGCATGAGGATCGGCGTCTATCCGGGCACGTTCGACCCGATCACCAACGGGCACGTGGACCTCATCAACCGAGGCCTGCGCCTGTTCGACAAGATCTACGTGGCCGTGGCCGCGAACCCGCAAAAGCATCCGGTGCTGGTCCTGGACGAGCGGGTGGAGATGGTGCGCCTCGCCACCAAGGAGATCCCCCGAGTCGAAGTGGAGCCATTCCACGGTCTCCTGGTGGACTTCGTCCGCCAGCGGGGGGCCCACGCGGTGATCCGGGGGCTCCGTGCCGTGTCGGACTTCGAGTTCGAGCTGCAGATGGCGCTCATGAACCGCAACCTGGACCAGAGCGTGGAGACCGTCTTCCTCATGCCCAGCCAGGAATACATCTACCTGACGTCGACGATCATCAAGGAAGTGGCCCGGCTCGGCGGCGACCTCACCGGCCTGGTGCATCCGGAGATTGCCCGTCGGTTGAGAGAACGTCTGCGGGGCGCCGCCCGATGAAGCTCGCGCAGCGGGTCGGACGCACCTCGCCCTCCCCGACACTCCGCATCACCGCTGAAGCCAAAGCGATGGCCGCCCGGGGGGTGGACGTGATCGACTTCGCCTCCGGTGAGCCGGACTTCGACATGCCATTGCCGGTCAAGGAAGCGGGCATCGCGGCCATCCGCAGCGGCTTCACGAAATACACCGCAGCGGGCGGCATCGACGAACTCAAGCTGGCGGTCGTCGAGAAACTCCGGCGCGATCAGGGTCTCACCTACGACACGTCGCAGGTGCTGATCTCCTGCGGCGCGAAGCACACCCTTTACAACCTGGCCCAGGCCCTGGTCGAGTCCGGCGATGAAGTGATCATCCCGTCTCCCTACTGGGTCTCGTTCCCGGAGCAGGTGCTGCTCAACGACGCTACGCCGGTGCTGGTCCCAACGGAGGAGCGACACGGCTTTCGCCTGACGGGGGAACTCCTGGCGCGGTACGTGACACCTCGCACGAAGGCCCTCGTGGTCAACACTCCGTGCAACCCGACCGGCTCGGTCTACGACCGCCGGACGCTCGAAGGCATTGCCGAGGTCGCGCTCCGCCACGACCTGCTCATCATCTCGGACGAGATCTACGAGAAACTGCTGTACGACGGACTTACGCACGTGAGCATCGCCTCGCTGGGGCCCGAGGTTCAGGCCCACACCGTCGTGGTGAACGGCGTGTCCAAGGCCTACGCGATGACCGGGTGGCGGATCGGCTATGCCGCGGGGCCGAAAGACCTGATCACCGCCATGACGACGGTGCAGAGCCAGAGCACATCCAACCCCACGTCCATCGCCCAGAAGGCGGCGGTCGCGGCGCTGAACCAGGGCGACGCGTTCATCAAGGAGATGGTCGCGGAGTTCGACCAGCGGCGGCGGGTCATGGTGGAACGATTGAACAAGATCCCGGGCGTAACCTGCGCAATGCCGAACGGCGCGTTCTACGCCTTCCCGCACGTCGGTAGGCTGATCGGCCGGCGTGGGCCCTTGGGCCCGCTCACGTCCGCGACCGCGCTGGCGGCCCATCTCCTACAAGAGGCCCGGACCGTGGTGGTCCCTGGTGAGGCCTTCGGCGCCCCGGAGCATGTGCGCACCTCTTACGCCACGAGCATGCCGAAAATCGTCGAGGGCCTGAACCGCATCGAGGAGGCCGTCCGCCGGCTGACGTGATCGCCCGTGAGCCTGGGCTTGACGTGGCGGGGATAGGGCTTACAGAATCAGTACGATGCCGATCTACGAATACGGATGCGATGCGGGGCACCGCTTTGAAGTCAAGCAGAAGGTGAGCGACCCTCCGCTCACCAAGTGCCAGGTGTGCGCGCTGCCGGTGTCCAAGCTCATCTCCGCGCCGGCCATCTCGTTCAAGGGAGCCGGCTGGTACATCACGGACTATTCGAACAAGCTCAAGCCGCCGGCGCAGGAAGGGAAGACCGAGAACACGGCCAACTCGTCGCCGACCGGCTCCACCGGGACTGACTCGACCCCCACCAAGACGCCGGGCTCGTCTGGTTCCTGATCCTCGGGCGCGGGTCCAGTTCTATTTCTTGCTCTTACTCTTGCTCTTGACCGGCTTCCCTTGACTCTTCAATTTGGCCTGTGCATCCGCCAGCGCCGCCTGAAGTTGATCCACCCGGGCTTGGAGGTCGGCCTGGGCTTTTGCCATCTGATCAGATTTGGCCTTGCAGTCCTCAGCCGCTTGGGACACATCCGCCACCTTCTTGAGCAAGGCGCTCCTTTCCGCCTCCGCGGCTTTGACCTTCGCCTCCAGTTCCCCAATCTGCTGTTGCAGAGCCGGCGGCCACCAGTCGCACCCGCCCAACCCGATCAGGCACACCGCCAGTGCGATCGCTCCGACTACCCGTACTTTGTCGCTCATTCGTCCCTCCTCTACGTTGGCGCTCCGTCCGCCTGTCACAGCCGAGACCCCTGCTCTTCGGACACCTCCGGCGGCGCCTCCCGTCCCGCTGGCGCCCCGCGTCCGATCTGAAACTTCTCGAGCCGGTACTGCATCGTCTTGTAGGTCAAGCCCAGCATCTTCGCCGCCTTGGCGATAACCCCGTTGCTCCGCGCCATCGCCGTCTCGAGGAGCTTGCGTTCGAACCCCTCGAGCGAAAAGCCCTCGGCCGGCAGCTCGAAATCGACCTGGGCGAGCGGAGTCACGCGCGACTGCACTCCCGCCGGGAGGTCGCCGACATCGATCCGCTCGGCCTCGCATAGCAGGACGGCGCGCTCGATGACCGATTCCAGCTCCCGCACGTTGCCGGGCCACGGGTAGTCCATCAGCAGGCGTAACGCCCCGTTCGTCACACCCTTGACGGTCTTGCCCGAGGCGGCGGCGTACTTCTTCAGGAAATGGCCGACCAGCTCCGGAATGTCCGTGGCCCGCTCCCGCAGCGCCGGCACGTGGATCGAAACCACATTGAGCCGGTAGTAGAGGTCTTCCCGAAAGGTTCCCTGCTTGATGGCTGCCGCCAGCCTGCGGTTCGTAGCCGCCACCACCCGGACGTCCACCTTGATGTCTTCTCGCCCGCCAATCCGGCGGATTTCCTTCTCCTGGAGCACGCGCAGCAATTTCGCCTGGAGGGGGAGGCCCAGGTCGCCGATTTCATCCAGGAACAGAGTGCCCTGGTCCACAGCCTCGAAGAGGCCGATCTGTCGCGCCTGGGCCCCTGTGAAGGCACCTTTTTCATGCCCGAACAGCTCGCTTTCGATCAGGGTCTCCGGTACGGCCGCGCAGTTGAGCGCCCGGAACGGACGGGGCGCACGGGGACTGTGCGCGTGCAGGGCCCGCGCGACGAGTTCCTTGCCGGTGCCGCTCTC
>VBOK01000255.1 GCA_005877565.1 Nitrospirota bacterium | reverse complement strand
TCACGTGCGGGGTAAAGACCGACGGCACGGTGGCCTGCTGGGGCGACAACGGCTTCGGGCAGCTTGGTGCCGCGCCGGCCACCCCGAGCCCGGCGCCGCCTTCGCCTACGCAAGTGAACGCCGCCTACAGTCACATGTTCACGTCGAGCGCGGGCTCGCCAGCGGGGAGTTTCGCCGTCACACAGGGGAGCCTACCGCCGGACCTGAGCCTAAGCTCGGCGGGCTCGCTGACGGGCACCCCGACGGCGGCCGGGACGTTTACCTTCACCGTCACCATCTCGGACGGGCTCTTCCCCGATGCGAACGCGGCGTTCACGCTCCAGGTGCTGGAGGCAACGGCGGACACAATCCCGCCTACGACGGTCGCGACGGCGACACCGGCGGCGAATGGAGCTGGCTGGAACAATGCGAACGTCACGGTGACCCTGGTGGCGACGGACAATGTCGGTGGCTCAGGTGTTCGATCCATCACCTACGTCTTGACTGGTGCCCAAACAGGCGGCGGCTCTGTGGCAGCGAGTACGACCTCCATCTTGATCACGGCCGAAGGCACTACCGCGATTACGTTCCACGCTCAGGACAACGCTGGAAATGGTGAGGCGGACAAGACAGTGACGATCCGCCTGGACAAGACTGCGCCGGTGATTGGGGCGGTGAGCAACGTGACTGCCGAGGCGACTTCCGCGGCGGGAGCGGTGGCGACGTTCACGACGGCGACGACGGACAACCTGGATCCGGCACCGGTGGTGACGGCGAATCCGGCGTCGGGCAGCACATTCCAGATTGGGACGACGACGGTGACGGTGATGGCCACCGATGTGGCGGGCAACAGCAGCACGAACACCTTCACGGTCACGGTGCGGGATACGACGCCGCCGGTGATCACCGTGCCAGCGAACATGACTCTCAAGGCGACGTCCGCGGCGGGGGCAGTGGCGACGTTCACGGTGAGTGCGACGGACGCGGTGGATCCCGCGCCAGTGGTGACGGCCAGCCCGGCCTCCGGCAGCACCTTCGCCCTGGGTGTCACGACGGTGACCGTGACGGCCAAAGACGCCTCGGGCAATACGAGCACCAAGACCTTCACGGTGACGGTGAAGGACACGACGCCGCCGGTGATCACCGTGCCGGCGAACCTCACGCTGGAGGCAAGATCCGCGGCGGGGGCCGTGGCGACGTTCACGGTGAGTGCGACGGACGCGGTGGATCCCGCGCCAGTGGTGACGGCCAGCCCGGCTTCGGGGAATACGTTTGCACTCGGCACGACCACCGTGACCGTGACGGCCAAAGACGCCTCGGGGAACACGAGCACCAAGACCTTCACGGTGACAGTGCGCGTCACGTGCCCTGGGCACGACGACCGTGACGATGACCGCGAAGGATGCCACCAGCACCAAGACGATGACTGACCTGCCCCACTTAAACCGGCCCAGGTTCTATGGGAGACCTGAGCGCTGATTGCGACAGGACGCTCAGGGTCACCAAGCAAGCCGATTGCCAGTCCAACCGTGACAGAAACTGGAATGACGGACTAGCTGGTTGGCGCGCCCGGCAGGAATCGAACCTGCGACAACCAGCTTAGAAGGCTGGGGCTCTCTCCAACTGAGCTACGGGCGCGGTGTTGGACGTTAAACGTTATACGTTAATCGTTATTCGGCCAATCGAATCTATCAGGTTCTTCACGTTTAACGTTTCACGATTAACGTTTAATGCCTCTTAGGTTTGGTCGGGGCGAGAGGATTTGAACCTCCGACGGCCAGCTCCCAAAGCTGGTGCGCTACCAGACTGCGCTACGCCCCGACATCATCCTGCTAGAATCAAGGCTCTCGCCTTAGCCAAGGCACGGCCCCGGTGGCTGATGCGGTTCTTCTCTTCGGGCGTCAGTTCGGCCAGCGTCTTCCCGACCTCCGGCACGTAAAAGACCGGGTCGTACCGCGCGACGGCGGCACGCCCTCCAGAAGCCGCATCAGCTTGCGGACATTATCCTGGAACGTGCAGCCCTCCCCGGCAAAGCGGGCCGCATAGAGTCCGGGCCGCCCTCCCAGCGCGTCCACTTCCAGCCCCGTGTCATCGGCCAGGGCCGGCTTGCCCGTGAACTTGGCAGCAGACCAGGCTTTCTTGAGAGCGTTTTCCCGGTAGGTCCGACCGTCTTCGACCACCTCCGGCGCGCCGGGGAAGTCGGCCAGCGACCGAACCGCGACCGGCAAGTCCGCCAGCATCGCGCGGATTTCCTCGACCTTGTGCCGGTTGCCGGTCGCCACCACCAACTCGGTGATCAGCGCAGATCTCCCACAAGCTCTTGCTGAAGCTTGACCAATGCGCTGATGCCGTTCCAGCCCAGCGCCAGGAACTTGTTCAGCTCGTCCAGCGTGAATGGCCACTTCTCGGCGGTCCCCTGGATCTCCACGAACTGCCCCTTGCCGGTCATGACCAGATTCAGGTCCACCTCCGCCAGAGAATCTTCGGCATAACAGAGATCGGTCAACAGCTCGCCCCCTACTTTCCCGACGCTCACCGCCGCCAGATAGTCTCTCAACGGGTTCTTCTTGATCAGTCCCTTTGCCCTCACCACAGCGACGGCGTCGACCAAGGCCACGAACGCGCCGGTGACCGAAGCCGTGCGCGTCCCGCCATCCGCCTGGATCACGTCACAATCCACCCAGAACGTCCGTTCGCCCAGTTCATCCATGTCGGTCACGGCCCGCAACGAGCGGCCGATCAAGCGCTGGATCTCGAGCGTCCGCCCTCCCTGCCGCCCTCTGGAGGCCTCGCGCACGACCCGCTCGGGGGTGGCGCGCGGAAGCATGGCGTACTCCGCGGTCACCCAGCCCCGGTTCTGACCGCGCAGAAAAGCGGGAACCTTCTCCTCGACCGACACGGTGCAGATCACCTTGGTCTCGCCCATCTCGATCAACACCGACCCTTCCGCGTACTTGATGAAGTTGCGCGTGATCTTGACTGGACGGAGTTCGTCGGGCCGACGACCGTCAACACGGACTAATGCTGCTCCGCTCATGGCGAGCCATTATACGCGCCCCCCGGCGAGGGCGCAATTCACGTGCCACCACGCTCCCAGCGGCAGAGAACTCGAATCATCGCCGCCACTGGCGCGGGTTTCCATCGAGTCCCGTTGGTTGACTCGCCCGAGAAGCCGGTGCTAGAGTGGCCCACGCTTATGCTCGATCTGAGTCTCATCAGGGAGCATCTGAAAGAGGTTCGCACCCGCCTCGGCACGCGCGCCCAGGACATCGACTGGGACGGGCTTCACAAGCTGGATCAAGAGCGGAGGGACCTCCTCACCAAAGTCGAGGAACTTCGGCACAAACGCAAGACCGTATCGGACCAGATCGCCAAGCTCAAACGGGACAACCGGCCGGTTGAGGCCCTCATGGAAGAGATGAGAGGCGTTGGCGATCGGCTCAAGTCCCTCGAAGACTCCCTGCGCGACACCGAAGAGCGGCTGAATGCCCTTGCCCTGAGGGTCCCCAACTTCCCCCACCCGTCCGTCCCGATCGGCGCGGACCCCTCCGCGAATCAGGAAATCAGGCGTTGGGGGAAGTCGCCCGCGTTGACGTTTCCGCCCGAGCACCACTGGGAACTCGGCGAATCGCTCGGCATCTTGGACTTCGAGCGCGCCGCCCGCATGACTGGCGCCAGGTTCGCGGTGTACAGCGGCGCGGGCGCGCGCCTGGAACGGGCACTGATCAACTTCATGCTGGACCTGCAGACCACCGAACACGGGTATCAGGAAATCCTTCCTCCTTTCCTCGTGAACAGGGCCAGCATGACCGGTACGGGCCAACTCCCGAAGTTCGAAGGCGATCTCTTCCGTCTCCGCGATGACGATTATTTCCTGATCCCGACAGCCGAAGTGCCCTTGACCAACCTGCACCGAGAAGAAACGCTCCGCGAGGCCATGCTCCCGCTCCAGTATGCAGCGTACACCCCCTGCTTCCGGCGCGAAGCAGGGTCATACGGGAAGGACACCCGCGGCCTCATCAGGCAGCACCAGTTCAACAAGGTCGAGCTGGTCATGTTCAGCCGTGCGGAAAGCTCCTACGACGACCTGGAGCGTCTTACGGCTCACG
>VBOK01000113.1 GCA_005877565.1 Nitrospirota bacterium | reverse complement strand
AGCATGGTCCAAGTGGATGCCGTAGCGGGTGCCGCGCCGGTGCCAGTCCACGATTTCGGCCAATACGGGAAACAGGTCCCGCACCAGTCGGTCATCGTCCGTCGCCGCATGATAGGCGCGGATCGCCTCCACGTACCAGAGCGAGGCGTCCACGGTGTTGTACTCGGGCGTCTCACCGGCGTCGGGGAACCGGTTGGGCACCATGCCACGGTCCACGAAGGCCGCATACGTTTTCAGGATCCGGCAGGCGATCGCGGGACGTCCCGTCGTCAGCGTGAGCCCGGGCAACGCGATCATCGTATCGCGGCCCCAGTCTGCGAACCAATGGTAGCCCGCGATGACGGACTGGCCGGCGGAGTCAGCCGGGGAAGGCCGAGCCACGATAAACTGGTCGGCGGCGAAGATTGCCTGCTCCACCCACGCCGGCGCATTTTTCGCGAGAGCCGGCTGCGCCTTGGCAAAGGCGCCCAGGAGCATGCGCTGCTGACGCATGCGCCGCTCAAGGGCTTTCGCTCCATCTAAAGAGGCGCGGGGGTCGGTGCTGAGGACGATCGTGAGCGGCTTCCCCTCCTCGACCGTCCCGTGAATCGTCCCGACGTGCAGGTGATCTTCGTGGTCTTCCAGGCCTCGGGCGCGTTCCACGGCTAGGTCGAACCCCCAGTGCCAGTCATGCGCCGTCTCGCACCGTCCCCGGTCCGACCGCAGAAAGAACGGGACGGCGCCGTCGTACGCCACCACGATGAGACCACGGTCCTCGGCCGTGACGCGCATCTGCCAACCGTTCCCCCGCGTGCTGCCGTGGTGGTCGCGGTAATTCACCAGGGTTTTGATCCGCAAGGCAACAGGACCGGAGCCGCGCGCCAGCTCATAGCGCACGTAAGTCGTATTCGCACCCGGCTCCATCCAGACCCGCTTCTCCAGCAGATCGTCGGCGAGTGCATACGTCCAGACCGGCACTGTGTCTTCCAACCGGAACCGCTCGAGATAGCGGTGGCCATCAGGGTCAACCGAACCGTTGTGCCAGCGGTTCGTGAAGAGCGGATACTGGCGCCCGCCATGCTCGACGGTCTCATCGAGCTTAGCGACCAGGAGCGTGCGCCCGACCGGCGGTTTCAGTGCCGCCACGAGGAGGCCGTGATACCGGCGCGTCAGCAGGCCGGCGACCGTGCCGGATGCGTACCCGCCGAGCCCGTTGGTGACCAACCACTCGCGGGCCTCGGCCTGGCTCAGATCTCCGCAGACGTCCCGCCCGAAGTCAATGAGGGCGCTCACACGCGTCCGTATACCGGAATCGCCGCGCCGTGGATCACCTCGGCGTCCGGGGAGCAGAGAAAGAGAATGACCTTGGCGATGGCCTCGGGCTTGGGCCACAGACTGTGATCCGCGTTGGGCATCGCCTGGCGGTTGGCCTCCGTATCGATGATGCTGGGCAGGACCGCGTTGACGTTGATGCGGTACGGCTTGAGCTCTTCCGCCAGGCTCTGGGTCAGGACCAGTTCGGCCGCCTTGGAAGCGGCGTAAGCGGACAGCCCCGCATCGCCCTTCAGGCTCGAGCGGGACGCCACATTCACGATCCACCCGCGGTTCTGCTTGATCATCTGTGGCACGATGGCCTTGGAGCAGAGATAGGCCGATTTGAGGTTCAGGTTCAGCATGCGTTCCCAGGTTGCCTGATCGGTCTCCCAGACGGGCTTCCCGCCGGCAAACCCGCCCACGATGTTGACGAGGACATCCACCCGGCCGTGGTGGGCGACGATCTCCTCGGCGAACCGTTTGACCGCGCCCTCATCCGTCACATCGACCTGGAGGCAGCTCAGGCGGGCCGACAGCGATCCAGCCTCCTTTGCGAGTCGATCCTGCTCGGGCGGCACCACACAGGTGGTCACGACCGTCGCGCCCGCCCGGAGGAAGCTGAGGGTCACCGCCCGGCCGAGGCCACCGGTCCCTCCCGGAATCGCCACAACCACGCCCGTGAACTCCATGGCTACTGACCGCTCAGCGTGCGGATGTAGGCCAGCACGTCCCGCATCTCGCGCTCATCAATCTCGCTCATCCAACCGGGCATGGCTGTACCCGGGCGGCCGAACTTGATGACCTCTAAAAGCTCAGCGTCCTTTTGGGCCCGTGTGGCGGGTGACGTCAAATCCGCCGGCTTGGGATTCAGCTTCTCCGCCGCCGCGCCGTCGCCCTTGCCGGAGGGTCCATGACAGTTGATGCAGTTCTGCTTGTAGATCCGCTCGCCCGCGTCAAGATCCGGTTTCTGTTTGAGCCGCTGACCGGCTGCATCTCCGAACCACACTGCGAGGCCCGCCGCAACGAGAACCACAATGATGCCGGCGCGACGAATCACCGGTGACCTCTCCCTCAACGCAGCAGACGGACGCGCGGCGGTAGTATCCTACATTCCCCCAGACCTTGCAACACTAGGGCGCGGATGATTGCGAGGCCCACCAGACGCTGCTACAATGCCGTGAAGCGCGCATCGCTCATCGAGGACCACTGAATGGCGCCACTATCGTCATCTCTACAGAAAGCGTTCACCACCACCTTGAATGAGTTAGGCGCCGACATGGCTCTGATCGCGCTCAAGGAGGACGGGTTTGGTCCCTTTGTGTCTCACGCGCACCGGGGCTTCGCTCCTCGAGAGATCCAGGCAGTCGTGAGGGCGCTGTCGCATCCGGAGGTCGGGTTCGACGGCGCCGCGAGCAACGGCGGCGCGCGTCAGCGGACGGTCCGTATCCGGATGACGGCTCCCGCCCACCGTTCGCTCCTCACCATTCCCCTGCAGGTCTCCAAGCGAGTCTGCGGGGCCCTCGTGATCGGGCGCAAGGACATCGTCACGTTCTCGGACAAGGACCGGCGAAACCTGACGGATGCGGCCGTGGAACTCGAGGCGGCACTGGCGAAGGCCGGCGTGCCGGTGCTCGGCGCGGTTCCAGCCGCGGCGCCCATTGCAGAGACTGGAGCCGGGATCCTCGAACCCCTCATGGCTCAGTTCCGGTCTCTGATCCCGTACGACCGCGCGCTTTTGACACGGCACGAGCCACGTTCGAAGACCCTCACGACCCTGCTGGCCTACACACCTGGGCACTGCGAGTGGCGAGAAGGCCAAACACTGACGATGGAAGGGTCCGCCGCTGGGTGGGTCATCCGACATAAAAAGCCGCGGGTGGACCGGGATCTGGCCTCCACCCAAGGACGATTCCTGGACTATAAGGAGCTGTACAAGGACAAATTCAAGACAGCGATGGTCCTGCCGCTCAAAAAGGGACAGGACCTCATCGGGACCATTCTCCTGGGATCGAAGACACCGGATGTCTACAACGCGGACATGGCCAGGGCCGCCGCTCCCCAATTGGAGCACTTGGCTGCGCTTCTCCCCACGTTGGGGCCCGGTTCAGCCGCCGCTCCCCTCCCAGAACGAACCGACGCCGCAAGCAGCATCGCGTTGGCCGGGCCGGCCGCCGGCTCCATGCTGGCTCACGATCCCCAGGAGGACCACGAACTGTTGCTCCGGCACGAGCGGCAACAGGCCATCCGAGAAGTGACGGCCTTCCTCGAACAGGAAATCCAGAGGCCCCTGACCAAGACCCGCCTCGAAATGGAAGAGGCCGTCCGGCGGGACACAGCCGCTGAGGATTCGGCGAGCGCGGAGGTGCTGCAGCGGGTCGAGAAGGCCTACTTGGAACTGACTCGCATCGAGGCTATTCTCAATGAGGTCCTCGATTTCGCCAAACCGCTGGACCTGCACCCGCGCGTGGTCCGGATCCCAGAGGTTCTCGAGAGCGCGCTAGCAGTCATCACCGAGGACCTGGAAAAGAATGCCATCGCGGTCACCCGGGACTTCTCGCCTTCGCTCCCGGCCGTCAAAGTGGACGAGGGCAAGCTCCAGCAGGTCTTCCTGAGCATCCTCAAAAACGCCCTCGAAGCCATGACAACCCACGGGCACATTCATCTCCAAGCTGTGCCACACAAGGGTGCGCGTGGGCGGCATGAGGTGGCTATCACGATCCAGAACGACGGCGCGCCGATTCCCACCGAGCACATCGGCAAGATCTTCGAGCCCGCCTTCACCACCAAAGCCGCCGGCACTGGACTCGGACTGGCGTCCGTCAAGAAGATCATCGAAGAGCACCGGGGGCAGATCTCCATCGCCAGCGGCCCGGACCAGGGCACAGCGGTCATCATCCGCCTGCCGGCCTTTGCCGCCGCCCGCCCCCGAGGCCGCGGCCCGCGTCGCCATCATCGGTCCTAGCCCCTTGACAGGGCCCATTGAACCACGTTATCGTCGGTTTAACGAACGGTTTTATCCATTTCTATTAAGTAAGGAGGGATCCCATG
This sequence comes from Nitrospirota bacterium, assembly GCA_005877565.1. Classification (GTDB taxonomy): domain Bacteria; phylum Nitrospirota; class Nitrospiria; order Nitrospirales; family NS-4; genus NS-12. The sequence goes on along the minus strand of VBOK01000113.1, from coordinate 3,603 downwards.
AAACGCTCGCTGCTTGCGATTGCACTCGTGACAGGATTCATCTTCATGGCCGCGTCGGTGTTCGCCAATCCGGCCTTGCTGAAGAAGAGGCATGAAGGCTACCCGAATCCCGATGGAGGTACCACGGCCTCTGGCGAAGCCGCGGCGGAAAAGTCTGCTGCAGATGCTCCCAAGCTGCTGAAGGATCAGACCAAGGCAGCCGAGGGAGACATCCGGGACCAAGACCAGATCAAACATAGTCAGGACTCGCGGCTGCCTGAGGTCGTCGCTCCGCATCACGTCACGACCAAGGGTGTCACTGAGAACCAGATCAAAAACGCCACCAAAGTCAACGCCGAGCCGAAGTAACCTGACTATGACGGGAGGGTCAGGGTGTCTGGCTCTCCCGTCCATCTCCTGCCCAGTCCTTCACCCACGGCAACAACAGGAACGCCGGCCACGCCAGGAAGAACGTCGCGGTAAAGTAGGCAGCGTAGCCCATCCCCTCGGTCGCCATTCCCGAAAATGCCCCGGAGAGGGCGCGAGTCAGACCGAACAACGCGCTCAAGAGAGCGTACTGTGTGGCCGCGTGGGCCTTCGAGCAGATGCTCATGAGAAACGCCAGGAAGGGGGCCGTGCCCAGCCCCCCGCAGAACGACTCCACCAGCGAGGCGACGTACATCAGCGCCGTATTCGGCGGCAGCGCCGCGGCCGCGGCATAGACCAGGTTGGACACCGCCTGGAAAATGCCGAGCACCCAGAGCGCCCGGAAGATCCCCCACCGACTGGTCAGGCTTCCTCCGATCAACGCGCCCCCGATCGTCGCCACGACACCCAGCGTGCCCGGCACCAATCCGATCTGGACAGGCGTGAACTGCCGGTCCACCCAGAAGGGCTTGATCATGGGACCGATGGCCATATCGCCCAGCTTGAAGGTCAGGACGAAGGACGCCACAGCCAGAAATCCTGGCCGCGCGAAAAACTGCTCCAGCGGAGCGCGGATGGCATCGGACGCTGAGCGAAGGGGACGCGGTTGCGCCGCGGAAGTCGTGGCATCCGCCAGCGGAGCCCGAGAAGAGATTATGGAAAGGAGGCCCATCAGCACGGCCGCGCCGATGAGCACCATGCCCCAACCCGCGAGCCCGGCCGCCGCCACCACAAGCCCGCCGGCTGCGATCAGGGCGATGCGATAGGCGGTCACCCTCACGCCGTTGGCGACGCCCATCTCGTGCTTCTCCAGCAACTCGATCGTGTACGCGTCGATCGCAATATCCTGGGTCGCCGACAGGATGGCGAGTAGAATCAGGACGCTCCAGAGGATCCAGATGTCCGCTTGCGCGTGTGAGCCGGCGAGGACGATGAGCGGCAGGCACATCAGCGCTTGGCAGGCCCAGACCCACGTGCGCCGGTGCCCCCAGACGTCCACAGCGGGCGCCCAGAGGAACTTGAGCGTCCATGGGAGCCCAACCAGGCCCAACAAGCCGATATCCACGAGGCTCACGCCTTGCAGGCGCAAGTAGACAGGGATTGCATCCATGACCATGCCGAACGGAAAGCCTTCGGCGAAGTACAGCGCAGCAACCCAGATGAGCTTCTGACGCGTGCTCATGACAGGAGTGTCCCTCTGTGTAGGAACCATGGAAAGGCCCGACTCTGATAGCATGTCTGGTGGAGATCGTCAAACGTGTGTGTTGAGTCTTGATTCGGAGGCGCGCCATGGTATACTCGGTATATTCAAGATAGTTTCACCGCGGAGCAACGGAGAGAACGGCATGAGGCGTTTCACCATTACCGACATCATCGAGGGCAACGGCCAGCCTCACCCGGCCTTTACCCATACCGCGACCTATCCAGTGCTAGAAGTCCTCTTGCCGGGCAATGGCAACCTGCCTGGGTTCCTGGTGGCTGATGACCAGGGCCGCTTCCACCTCATCAGGATGGATCACTGCCGCCTCGGCAAGATCGAGGCGTTCTGATCCATGCCGCAAGCGTCGCCGGAGGAGGTCGGCCGGGAGCTCTCCGACCTGGCCTTCGGCATCGTCGAACAGAACTGGCTGGAGCAGCACATCGGCAAGGTGGTAGACGTAAAAGCTCTCGACCAGCTCCAGATCAACGTCGCGGAGTGGGAGCTGACCTATCTCATCCTGTTCGCCATCACCAGCGGGTGCGGCACGTTTTCCGCCGCGGACTCCGCGCGCACCACGGCCATCCTCAAGGCGTTCCATTCGACGCTCTTCTCCCACATCGCGGAGCAGGCCGGACAGGAGGTCGCCGACGAGCACAAGAAAAACCTGCCCGCCCGGTACCGGCTGTATGGGCCGGCGATCGAAGGCGAGGACACGAACAAACCCTATAAGACGCCCTACCGGCTGCTTGGAGAGGCAGCCGCGCTGCAGATAGCGGGAAAGCCCCTCCCGGACCCTCACGACGCCGACAACTTCCGCGAGACCATCAAGGTGATCTTTACCGAGGTGCGAGAGGCGGCGATCAAGATCATGAACTTCCAACAGGCACAGGCCACCGAAGAGAAGGCATAAGAGGCATGGACTTCGACATCGGCTCCAATCACTACCGGAACGCAGCGCCCAGCATCGAAATTGAAGGCATGCCGCACCTCTCATTCGAACACAATCGTCGCTACAACGAGATGACGTTGCGTGGGTTTCTCTACGACACGAAAGGCAACCTGGTGGCCAAGATCGTGGAGAGCAGCTTGGCTTTCAACGTCCAAGGCGAATTCGAGATGCGATCAGAGCCGTCAGTCGTGAAGCTGCTGCGACGCGAGACCGAAGAGGTCATCTTGGAAGTGAAGTTCCTGGACAAGAACCGCGTCCAGATCCACAAGGCGAAACTCTATTCAATCAAAGGCCGCTCCTTCGAGGTGACCCCCAAGCATTGGAAGCTCGGCGACGACGCCCCCCGCAGCGGCGAAGACGTCGACTGCGAAGGGAAGCCTGTCTCGCTGAAATAAGTCTGAGTGCGGGTCCTGTCGCCGAGCCACCCTGACGTGCTCATGGCCTTTCGCCGTCGAAGCCCCGCGGACTCGGCTGCAGCCCATTCCGCTCCGCCAGGGTCCCGCTCGGCGCCACCCGCCCGATTGCTGTTCGGTAATGGAGGACAAAACCATGGAACGGTTCTTGGCGTATCTTATTTTCACGTGTTTGCTCAATAGTGCGACTGTTTTTGCAGACGAGCCGCAGAAACACTCATTCAAGCCCCAAGAAGGATTCGTGCCAGATGCCAAGACAGCTATGCAGATTGCAGAATCGGTCTGGATACCCATATATGGCGAAGAGAACATACAGAACGAAAAGCCTTTCAATGCAGAGCTTTTGAACGGAGTTTGGACGGTAACAGGATCGCTTCCAAAAGGTTTTGTTGGTGGAGTGGCACTTGCGGAAATCTCAAAGGTAGAGGGTTGTATTCTCCGGGTTAGTCATGGCAAGTAATTTCCAAACTGGTCCCTTTTCTGCTAATCATCCCTTCCAGCGCAGTAAACCCACAATGAGCATCCAGGCTGTCACTGCCACACCTGCTGAAGCAAGAGTGGCACGTGAATAAAGTGCCAATCGGGGACCTGTTGCGAGTTCAGAACGCTTTGCCAAGAGGCGCCGCACATCGCGG
>VBOK01000150.1 GCA_005877565.1 Nitrospirota bacterium | reverse complement strand
GGTGTTGCGCTCCTGCTCGGTGCTGGTTTCTGGGTGTTGGAATCGGGCACGCAGCCAGTCGATCCGAAAGCGTCTCCATCCGTCGCTAAGTCTCCTGCGGCAGCCACGGAAGCTGGGAGCGTTCCGGAAGTGCAGGTTGTCAAACCGGCACGGCGCGACGTGGCTGCCACGCTCCGCCTGCCGGCTACCGTCTCGCCTCTTCAGCAGACGACGATTTATGCCAAGGTAGCCGGCTATCTGAAGGCTGTCAATTACGACAAAGGAGACCGGGTGAAGCAGGGACAAGTTCTGGCGGTGATCGACGCGCCGGAAATCGAGCAACAGTATGAGGAGGCTCTGGCGGACTACACCATTAAGAAAGTGACGTACGAGCGGTTGGCGCAGGTCTGGAAGCAGGCCCCTGATGTCATCGCCAAGCAGGATGTTGATGTGGCGGAGGCGTCGGCGAAGGCCGCACAGCATCTCTTGGAGCAAAGACACACGTGGTTGGATTACACGAAGGTGCGCGCGCCGTACGCCGGGGTGGTGACCGCCCGGTTTGCCGACCCCGGCGCGCTCGTTCAAGGCGCGACGTCTTCCGCGACGCAGGCCGTGCCCCTCTTCACGATCATGGATGTGTCCACCCTGCGATTCTATGTCAATGTTCCTCAGGAGGATGCACCCTTCGTGAAGACGGGAACGCCAGCCACGATCGTTCTCAAGGAACCGGCTGAAAAGAAGATCGAGACGACCGTCACCCGCTCCACGATGTCGCTTGATCCCAGTACCCGCACCATGCTGGTGGAGATCGACATCCCCAATCCCGGGGAGGCCTTGGTGTCCGGGATGTTTGTGGAAGTGGTGCTGTCACTCCGGCAGCATCAGAATGCCTTGGTGATTCCGCCGGCGGCGCTGGTCGCGGACAGTTCGTCCAAAGCGGTCTTCGTCGTCGACCATGGTGTGGCTCACAAAGTCAGTGTCAAGACGGACATCGACGATGGGGTCTGGGTCGAAGTGACGTCCGGTCTCACAGGTGCCGAGGATATCGTCGTCGTCGGCAAGAGCCAACTGGTTGACGGCAAGCCGGCCAATGCGTCTCCATACAATCTTCCCTCCGGAAAGCCAAGTAGCCAGAAGTATTAGTTCGCTTTCGTGCCTACCACGCAATCTTTCCTGTCTCAATCACAAGGAGGAAAACGCATGCGGCCAAGCGTGATCGGAGTAGTGGTACTGGTCATTGTGATGGCTCTGGTTGAACAGGCGTGGCCCCAGCCGGCTGCGTCACCCGGTGAGCCGCCACTGCTGACTCTCCAGCAGGCCATCCAGACTGCCTTGGACAAGCACCCGGCGCTCCAATCTGCCACGTTCGCCGTGCAAGGGGCCGAGGCACGGGCCAAGCAGGCCGAGTCGCCCTATTACCCTCAGGTCGGGGGCACGGCAGCTCAAACAAATGGGTCACTCCGTTCCAACGCACTCTTCCTTCCGTCGGGTTCTCTGATCGAGCCGAATCGGAGTGATTTCTCCGTAGGGGTCTCGGCGAGACAGACGGTGTACGACTTCGGGCAAACTTCATCGAAGGTTGACGCGCAGCGGTCCGACAGAGCCAGGTTTGATAAAGACGCCATGACGCGCCGGGCCGAAGTGGTCCTCGGCGTTGAACGGGCTTACTTCAACGTGCTGAAGCGCAAGCGCCTGGTCGAGATCGCAGAGCAGACCGTGAGGGAGCGCGATGTTCTCAAGCGTCAGGTCGAGACGCTGTATCGCAATCAACTGAAATCGAAGCTTGATCTGGGACTGGTTCAGGTCCAGTTATCCGATGCGGAGTTTCTCGTGATTCGGGCTAGAAACGACCTGACCACGGGCTTTGCAGAGTTGAACAATACCATGGGGATTGAAGGGTCTGTGGCGTACACATTAGAAGAAGTCTCGCCTTCAGTGGAACCCCCACAGGTTCTTGGTGATCTCCTGGCCGAAGCGATGGACCGTCGGCCCGAGTTGCTGGCCTTGAAAGAGCGGGTGCGTACGGCCGAGCATCGCATAAGGGCAGCACACACCACGAACTTTCCCACTTTCCAGGTGATCGGCAGTGCGGGTGATACGGAGCACATTTCTAAGCGCCCGAACCTCCAAGAAGGCGGCTGGTGGGCAGTCGGTGGCGTGGTTTCAGTGCCGCTCTTCACAGGCTTTCTGATCCAGAACCAGGTGGCGGAGGCCACCGCCCAGCAACGAGAAGCTCAGGCCGTCTATCTCGCCGTTTCGCGGAACGTCCAGTTGGAGGTCAAAGATAGCTTTTTCGATTTGGTGACCTTAATCCAACAAATCAAGGTGGTGGAGGAGCAGGTCAAAATCGCGCGTGAGGCGCTGACGCTTGCGAGCCAACGGTACAAGTTGGGCTTGAGTTCGATCGTAGAGGTGACTCAGAGCGAAGTGGCAGCCACTGAAGCGGAAACACGGTTGGCCGCGACGCAATACGATGCGAAGATCGCCGAAGCGCGCTTGCGCTATGCGATCGGAGCCATTTGATCCGAAGTGGGTAGGGAGCGCCTTCAGATTCGCGTGCCCAAGGCAGCATCCTGGAGGTGGATGTGCAGGCGATTGTGAACGCCGCAAGCAGTCGCGGCATCATGGGCGGCGGGGTGGCAGGTGTCATCAAGCGCGCGGCCGGCCCTGAGGTGGATGAGGAAGCCCGTGATGATCAAGGAGATTCGGGTGTTCGTGCCGCGTGCGCTCCAGACTGTGGTGCTGGTGGATGTGGACCAGGCCATGGTGCAGGCCTGGCGCGAGGCGTTGAAAGATACAAATAGATTGGAGAAAGGGCAGCGTTGATTTATCCCGGTGATGACGTTATGCTAGCGATTGCCTGAAATCGACAAGGTCTAACCTGTTCTCGGAGCCATCCTGTATGTTCAATCTTTTCCCGCGCGAGCCCGCCTTTTTCGAGATGTTCAATGAGGCGGCGCAGAACATGGTCCTCGGCAGCCGCCGCTTGAAAGAGATGATGGAGTCCTACGAGGATGTCGAGCGCCAGGCTCGAGAGATCAAGCGGATCGAGTCGGCTGGAGACGCCATCACCCATACGATCATCAGGAAATTGAACCAGACCTTCATCACGCCGATCGATCGGGAGGACATCTACGGGCTGGCCAGCGCGATCGATGACGTGCTGGACTGTATCGAAGCGGTGACGGATCGGATGGCCATCTACAAGATCGAGAAGCCGACGCAGGAGGCGATCCAACTGGCGGACATCATTCACCGGTCGTGCGAAGAACTCGGCCGCGGCATTGCGCAGTTGGGTAAGACGACCGATTTGAACGCCTGCTTCGTCACGGTGAACAGCCTGGAGAATGATGCGGATCGCATCACGCGCGACGCTATCGCCCGCTTGTTCGAGGCCGAGAAGGACCCGATGACCGTCATCAAGTGGAAAGAGGTCTACGAGAGCCTTGAGGAGGGCACCGATCGCTGTGAGGATGTGGCCAACATCCTCGAACGTATTTTGTTGAAGCATGCTTGACACGAGTTGCCCCACCCCATTCCCACCGCTGTTCGATTAGACTTCCCGCCCGAGCATGACTGATCCCACCGTTATGTTGGTTCTCGTCGTGGTCCTTGCCCTGGCGTTCGATTTCTCGAACGGCTGGCACGACAGCGCCAACGCCATCGCCACCGTCGTCTCAACCCATGTCCTGACGCCGGGATGGGCGGTGCTGTTCGCCGCCGTCTTGAACATCGCAGGCGCTTTTATGTCCACCGCCGTGGCCAAGATGATCGGCGGAGGGATTGTCGAACCGTCGGTGATCCAGCAGACGACCGTCGCGGCCGCCTTGGTCGGCGCCATCGCATGGAACCTGTTCACGCTGATGCTAGGGCTCCCGACGAGCTCGTCTCACGCCCTGATCGGCGGAATCATCGGCGGCGCGCTGGCGCAGAGCGGCCTGTCAGCCGTCAAATTGTCAGGTCTGCAGAAGGTGCTGGAGGCGATGCTGTTCTCGCCGCTTGTGGGATTCGTGCTGGGGTACCTGGTTATCCTCGCCACCTACTGGATGGTCTATCGGGTACCGCGCGGACCGGCCAATCGGGCGTTTCGACGCCTGCAGCTGGTCTCATCCAGATTGATGTCGTTCAGTCACGGCGCCAACGATGCGCAGAAGGCGATGGGAATCATCACGCTCGCGCTGGTGTCTGCCGGGCATCTCGACCACGTCGCAGTGCCAACCTGGGTCATCCTCTCGTGTGCCGTCGCGATGGGCTTGGGGACGGCTGCGGGCGGGTGGCGCATCATCAGGACGCTTGGGATGCGCATCGTCAAGATGGAGCCGGTCCATGGGTTCGCGGCTAATACCGGCGCGGCGTTGATCCTGCTGGGGACGGCGCATTTCGGCATGCCCGTGAGCACCACGCATACCATCACGTCGTCCATCATGGGAGTGGGAGCCGTCACCCGACTCTCGGCGGTGCGCTGGGGGGTGACGATGCGGATCGTCTACGCGTGGCTGTTCACGTTGCCCGGGGCGGGGCTGGTGGCGTATGGTATCACGCTAATTTTACAGGCGTTCCGCTGACGGCTGTTCGACTGGTCACTGGTCCTGTCTTATTCCTGCTTTTCCCTCAGCCAGCGCGCCTTCGCCTTCTTGCGGTTGTACCCCTTGGCTCCGTGTTTGCCTCCGTGCGGACGGGCAGGTTTGGCCGCGAGGCGAACGGCCGGTTTGATCTTTCGAGGCTTCCGCGCCGTCGGCGCCGTCCCCGTTCCTGTTACGAGGTTGGACGCCGTCGAAAGGCACGTGACGGTGGTGCGTGCCCGCGCGCTCGCGTTCGCGCGGGCGCTCCGGAAACCACCCTTTCATCCCGAAACAGTGCATCGCCTCCGGACTCATCTGCGACGACTGCAGGCTTATGCAGAGTTCCTGCAACGGCCTCGGATCGCGGCTCGGCTGGCAGACTGTGTCACGTGGCTGAGCGACCTGCGAACGCTGTATGTCTTTCAACAGTTCCTCCGGCGTCGGGAGGCCTCTGTCCCTGATCGGTCCCGCGTGGACGCGGCAGTGCGGGATGAAGAGTGGGCCGTGGCTCGCGCCGGGTATCCTGAAGCAATCCGGACGCGATTGGCCGGCTTGTTGGTCTCCCGGATGCGCCGTCCATCCGCTTTTCTGACTGAGCGCTTCGCCTCACTCAGCCAGGATCGTGCCGTGCGCCTGGATACAGCCTTGCGCGGCTTGTCGCCTGAGGCTACGCGCAAGGAACTCCATCGTCTGCGTTTGCTGATCAAGTCGCTCCGGTATCAGGAGGAGATCGCTCTCGAGGCGGGCCGTGGGAATCCCAGAACGGTGGCCGCGCTCAGACGGCTCCAGCGCACCCTGGGCGATTACTGCGACCGGGACCAGTTCCGCCGGCTGGCCAAGAAGATGGACCTGGAGTGCCGGAGCGAGAGGAAAACGGAGTACCGACGATACCGTCAGCGAGCGCGGGCAGCCGTCCGCCGGTTAGGGCCGCCGCAATCTTCCCTTATCGCTCTGCGATGAGACGCAGGAACTTGGACGGGAGGAGCCACAACAAGGTGCCGGCCCCGGCTTTCGGGATGCCGGTAAATCGGATGCAGCAGGCCCCGGCCTTCTTCACTTCGAAGGAGGCGGCTGTATTGCCCGAGACCATCGCCGAGATGGTCGTGCTGATGTGAGGCTCGTGGCCGACACAGAGGACCAGGGGTTTGTCCGCCAAGTCGACGAGTCTGGCGATGAGCTGATCCGGTGCCGCTGAGGGGGTCAGCTCGTCCGCCAACTCGACTTTGGCGTCGGTGATGAGCCCCTTCTTGGCGATCTCCGCCGTCTCACGAGCCCGCAGCAAGGGGCTCGAAAGGATGACGTCGGGGCGGACCTTGAGGGCCCGGAGGCCCCGCACCACTTCTTTGGTCCGGTCCATGCCCTCCGCCGTCAGCGGGCGGTCCTCATCGGAGCCCTTCCACTCTTCTCTGTCCGCGGCCAGTCCGTGCCTGAGGAAAATCAATTCCATGGGTATCCTTGGGCCTGCCTGACGCCCGACTTACTTTATAAACTTTAAAAGGAATCCATGCGCTTTTCAAAGAAAAGTGAGTATGCCTTGCGCGCCCTGATCGAGCTCACCAAAGCCTATGGCGGGGCCCCGGTCCGGCGGTATCAGATCGCCGAGCGGCAGAACATCCCGATCGTGTTCCTCGAGCAAATCCTGCTGGCGCTCAAGCACGCCGGCTTGTTGGCCAGCGCCCGCGGGGCGCAGGGGGGGTATGCTTTGATCAAGCCGCCGACGAAGGTCACGCTGGGACAGGTCATCCGCATCTTAGACGGCCCGTTGGCCCCGATCGGCTGTGTCAGCAAGACGGCCTACAAGAAATGCCGCGATTGCCCGTACGCGAAGAAAGCCTACTGTCCGCTGCAGGATGCGATGGGCGAGGTGCGGAACGCTATCGCCGATATTCTCGACAACTACAGCCTGGAGGATTTCATTTCAGTCTCCCGCAGCTCACGCCAACGTCGGAAATAAACCATGCCTGCATTTGACATCAGCGCGATCGTGCTCGTGGGAATCACTCTCTTTGCGGCTTTCGTGAACGGAGCCCTTGGGTACGGCTTTTCATCGCTCACGGTGCCGGTCGCGCTCGTTTTCTATACCAATCGCATCCTGAACCCCGCCCTGGTTCTGATCGAAGTCTTCATTAACCTCTATGTGCTCTTCATCAATAAGGCCAGCGTTCCGGCCATATGGAAGCGGGTCTACCCCATTCTCATCGGCCTGCTGCCCGGTATTGCGCTCGGCAGCTACCTTCTCGCCTCAGTGCATCCAGGCTGGATCAAGTTTGTCACCTATTCCGTTCTTCTTCCGCTCATACTTGTTCAGGCGGCCGGTATGCGGAGGCCGATTCAATCGGAACGGATCATCGGCCTCCCCTTCGGAATGGGGCTCGGCTTCCTGTATTCCGTCACCACCGTATCCGGCCCACCCCTGGCGATTTTGTTCAACAACCAAGGCCTGGTCAAACGAGAATTCCGGGCCGGTCTCGGATTGATTCGCGTGGCCGAGTCGAGCCTGACCGCCATCGTGTATTACCACCTCGGCCTGTTTTCGGCGGAAAGCCAGAGCATTTTCGTGATGATTATTCCGGGCGTCCTCGTCGGGATTCCCCTTGGCGCCTATCTCATTCGACGACTCGACCCCGAGACGTTTCGTCGCATCTGCATGAGCTTTGATGCCTGGGTCGTCGGGTTCGGTCTCTCCCGGGTGTTGATCGATTTGAAGTTGATGGTAAGCCCATGGGCTTACAGCGTGATGGTTCTCGCGATTGTGATAGACAGCTATCTGTTATATGTGTTTTTCACGAAATGGAGACCGGCTGCTCTGCGATCGGGAGTTGTGACTGGTGATGGCGATGGGGGCGGGGAGCCACCTGCGACGCCTGCGGGCGGCAAGCGCGGCACGATGCCGGTGCGGGATCCTTGAGAGAAGTGTTTTTTGGTGGAGATAAGTTTACTAAGTTAGGCAATAAAGGAGACAATAACATGCGACGCTTAGCGATTTCTGTGCTCGTCGTGACTGCCTGGCTCCTTGGGGGGGCGATCCCCGCAGCCGCGGCGGATCCGGCGCTCAACCTGTTGCTGAAGAAGGGCGTGATTACGCAGCAGGAATACGACCAGGCGCTCAAGGAAGCCGGCCAGGCGGAGGAAGCGCCGAAGGCAACTGCTCCTGCCAAGGATGCCGATGGCGACAACACTGTTGATCTCGGCAAGGGGATCAAGTTCGGCTATGACCGGGGGCTCTACACCCAGTTCAAGGACAAGTTCCAATTGAAGATCCGCATTCGCCTTCAATTCCGGTACACCGACAGCAGTCTGAATAGCGCCTACGGCGCCGTCGGAGACACCAAGAACTATCCCAACGTCGCGAGTAACGGAGTCATTGCATCCCGGCAGCTTAAAGAGGACGTGAGCGAGTTCGACGTGAGACGGGTCCGCCTGGTCTTCGAAGGATTCGCATTCAATCCTGAAACCACCTATTTTGTCCAATTTCGCAACGACACCAACGGCACGACCACGCAGCCGACTACGACTCGTTCCACCACACAGATCTTTGACGCCTACATCGACCTCAAGCAGATTCCCTGGGCGAATCTGCGTGTCGGGCAATACCGTACGCTCTTCGGCCGACAGGAGTACGTCTCCTCCGCGCTCCTTCAGTTCGTCGATCGGAATTTCGTCGCCGAGGCCTTTGTGCCCAACGGCATTGATCGCCGTGATCAGGGAGTCACCATTCACAGCGATGAGAAGAAATATCCTATCAATTATGCCTTCGGGGTGTTCAACGGTGTCGGTATCAATCTGACCCGGCTCGGCCTCAACACGCCGGGGAACGCGAATGAGCTGATGTACGTTGGGCGGGTGACGGCCGATCTGATGGGAAAACCAGGCTATCCCGAGGGAGATTTGGCGTACTCGCTAACCCCCCAAATGGCCGTGGGGTTGAGCTACGGCTACAACGCGGGCCTGCAAACGAACGCGACGCCGACGACAGACCCCGGTGTCAATACTCAGATTTCCTCGGCGATTGCATCCGTGGGAAATGGACGCTTGCTCAACCAAGGGGTGGTGAACCTGGGTACGACGGGGGTGGATTTCATTTTCAAGTACAAGGGCCTGTCTCTCCAGTCTGAAGGTTTCGTCCGGAACGTGGACACACGGGACCCTTCCAAGCGGATCGGAAACGCGACGGGCTTCTACGTGCAAGGAGGATACTTCGTCGTGCCGAAGACCATTGAAGTCGTCGGGCGCTATAGCTACATGGACCCGGATACGCACAGCGCACAGGATACGCTCACATCAGCGCTGGGCGGCCTCAACTGGTACCTCAACGGCCATGAGCATAAGCTGCAGTTCGACTATGGCGTGGTCACCACGCATCTCAGCGCGGTGGATACGGGCGGTGGGGCTGTGACGTTGATCGAAAACCGGTTCAGGCTCCAGTACACGATCGTGTTCTAGGGCGGTGAGAGGCAGCGCCGTGGGGCCCCTTGCGCGCTGACTGGGGTCAGCCAGACGTAATCCGCGATCGATTGGCCCAGGAGCGTGCGGATTTCATCCTGTCGCTTGGGCTCATACGACGTGAGGTAAAGGGTGCGTTGTCGAAGAGAGCCGCTCTGCCTTCGAAGGACGCGGTGAGGCACCGGCAGCCGGTACTGGATATGGCCGCCGCCAGTATAACTGACCACCGGGCCAACACCGGGCGCACGACGGCTGAGATAGTCGGAGATCGTCTTGGCCATGCCTTCGTCCCGAAACACGGCGGCCTCGTACATGCGCTGGTAGGCTTCTTCGGAGAGGCCGCTGTGGCAGGCGCGGAGCTGTGACACCATGATCTCGCGATACGCGGGCTCGTCGGAAAGGACTTCATCGCGCATCTGCCAGCGCAGCATCTCGGGATCCTTCAAGGCGCGCAGGAAACCTTCCTTCGCCACTAGGCGCACGAGTGACTTGGGCGGGTTCAAAGCCAGCACGGGCAAGTGATGGGAGCGGGCGAAGTCGATGAGCGGCGCGTAGTCGCTGTACGCGCCGCCCCAGTTCTCCTTCCAGTGAGCTTCTTGGAGAAACAGATCGGGCGCCATGTCCGGTTCCGCCAAATAGTGGTCCACACCGGCCTGCCCATTCCACCCGAACATTTCCAGGCCCAGCGCCGGCCTCTGGTTGCGGTCGAGGAGCGCCTGCAGGATGCGCAGGGCGGCTTCGATGTGCGAGCGGTGGCTGTGCTCCTCTCCGATGTAGATCACGTCCGCGGCCGCAAGGTCGGCGAGCAGATCTTTGAAATTGATCGGTTGGCCAGTCTTCCCTTCCAGAATCTGCCATTCTTGAAATGACTGGGCACTCTCTTCGGCCGGCAGGGTCTTAGCCAGACAGGCGCCCAGCAATCCGGTGAGCGCGAACGAGGCGAGCAGAAAGAGGCGGCCCATCACGGTTGTGTACCTAACACACTGGCCACCCGGCAACAAGTCCGGTATCTTGACTGCATGCCCCATTAGGCTGTGTTTTTATTTGCATTTCCCTACAAGATATGGTAGAGGCTTTGCTCCAAGGGCGAGGGGACAGATTTGCAATCTGTCCCCGTAACAACGCCCTTAGGTAAAGAAGGAAGCCCATGTATTTGAAGCGATTGGAGATGCGAGGGTTTAAGTCCTTCGTGGAGGCTCAGGTGATCTTCCAGCCCGGGATCACGGCCGTCGTCGGGCCGAACGGGGTTGGCAAGAGCAACATCCTCGATGCGGTCCTCTGGGTTCTGGGCGAGCAGAGCACCAAGGCCCTGCGCAGCGAACGGATGGAGGACATCATCTTCAACGGGACCGAGGCCCGCCAGCCTCTCGGCATGGCCGAAGTCTCCCTCATCCTCGGCGATGTTGATGGAACATCACACGGCAACGGTAACGGCGACGGCGAGGCCGCGCCGCTGCCATTTGCGCTCGGGGAATGTCAAGAAGTGATGGTGACGCGCCGGCTGTTCCGCGACGGCGTGAGCGAGTACTTCATCAATAAGACGCCTTGCCGCTTGAAAGACGTCCGCAGCCTGCTGCTCGACACGCGCGCTGGCAGCAAAGGGCATACAGCCATCGAGCAGGGCCGGATTGATCGTGTGCTGAAGGCGTCGCCGGTCGAGCGGCGCGAGTTGATCGAAGAGACAGCCGGGATCATCCGCTACAAGAAACAAAAGGCTGAGGCGTTGCGGAAGCTGGAGGCCACCAGCCAGAACCTGCTACGCGTCCGCGACATTATTAATGAGGTGAGGCGCCAACTGGCGGCCCTGGAACGACAGGCGCGGGCGGCCGAACAGTTTCAGGCGCTCCGGCAGGAAGTCCGGCGCCTCGAGCTCACTGTCCTCGTCCACGATTATCGGGCGGTGTTCCACGAGAGCGAAGAAGCCGACCGGGTCCTGGGTGAGCTCGCCCTGCGTGAAAGCGCCGAGGCCGTTGCGGTCGCGCGCCTTGCGAATGAAGTGGAGACCCACCAGCTCGGTGTGGCGGAAGGAGAGACGACGCTGACCGGGCTGCGCGAGCAGGTCGCCCAGGCGGAAGCGAAGTTGGCACAAGCCGTCGCCACGCTCGAGTTGCTGGCCCAGCGCGCGTCCCTGCTCGACGAGCAGCGGGTCCGCGTGCAGGCCGATATCGAGCGCCTCAAGCAAGAACAGCAGGAATCGACCGATCACCTCGCCCGGCTCAGCGCCCGCCTCCAACAGTTGACCAAGGAGCTCGCTCTCCGGTCCGGTGTCGCCGCGGAGTCCGAGGCGGTGCTGGCCGAAGCCGTGCGGCGCCATCGCGGCAGCCAGGCCTCGCTCGATGCCGCGCGGAAAGCCGTCATGGACCAGGCGATCGCCGCCACCGACTCGAACAATCGACTGGCCGGCGATCGGGCTCGTGCGGCGGAACTCCGCCGGCGGATCGAGCGCGTGGAGCAGGAACGGCTCCAGGCCGTTTCGAAGCTGGAGTCGGCCTCGACCGTGCTCGCGGCCTGTATCGAGCGGCGCCGAACGCTCGAAGCGCAACTGGCGAAAGCGCAAAGCACCCGAGCGAGTTTCACGGAGGAAGTCGTGCGCGTCCGGGGCCAGCTTGACGAGGCTGAGCAACGGCTGGCTCGCCTGCAGGAAGAAAAAGCGGTGGCGGTCGCCCGTCAGAAGGTCCTGCAGGCGGTGACGCGCGATGTGGTGGGAGGAGATCCCGGCGCTGCAGCCAACCTGAAAGGTACCGTGGCCCAGGTTCTCTCCGTTCCTCAAGCCTATGAGCGCGCCATCGAGGCGGTCCTGGGCCATCGCCTGTTGGGCCGGCTCGTCGAGGGGCCGTCGGAAGCGGTCAAGGTCCTCCAGATATTGAAGGCGCAGGGAACGCCCGGCGGGACGTTCGTGCCCAAGCGGCCGCGCGTTTGGGGGGCGCGTGCGTCCGCGCGTTGGCAGGGTGCCGGTGTGGTAGGGCCGGCGCGGGATCTGGTGACCCCGCGCGTTGGGCATGAGGACCTCGTCGCCTATCTGCTGGATGGTGTGGTGGTGGTGGAGGCGCTGGAGCAGGCGCTTGGCCTGTGGCAGACCATGACAGAGGATCGGCAGGCGTTGCTGGTGACGCTGGGCGGCGAAGTCCTCACGCCCGACGGCATCCTTGGTGGAGGCCCGGCGGGCACGGTGGCAGGGGCCATGAGCCGCGAGCGGGAACTCCGGGATCTGACTGCGAGGATGAAAGAACTGGAGCAGGAGCTGCACGCCACGCAGACGAACCGGGACGCGTTTCACGCCGTCTTGACCACGAAGGCGAAACGGGTGGAGTCGCTGGAGGCGGAGATCCACACGCTGGAGATGGCGCTGGTCGGCGAACGGAAGGATGAACAGGGGGGCGAGCAGGACGTCGCCCGGTGGAATCAGACGATTGCACTGTTCCAATCTGAGCGGGAAGAGGCTGAGGCCGAACTGGCCACCTTGGCCGGCGCCGAGCAAGCGGCCGCGGACGACCTCCAGCGCCTCGACCGCGAACGAGCCAAGACCGAACAGTCCTTGCTGATGCAACAGGACGGGGTCACTGCCGCTCGGGCGGAGGTCGAGAAGCGACAGGCGGCGGCGGCCGATCTTCGCGTTGAGGTCGCCGGGCTGCAGGATCGCCTCGATCAGGCGCGGAACGAGCAGGCGCGCCTGGAAGCGGCCGCGGCGCTCCGTGAAGGCCGGCTCTCTGAGTTGGAGACGGAGAGGCTCAAGCTACAAGCCGCCGGGGCTGCAGCCCTGGACGAGCGTCGCCAGGTCGAGGCGAGTATGCCCGCCCTCGACGCGGCCATCCGGGACGTCCGGCAGCGGCTGGTGGGAGCCCAGGAATCACAGACGAGCCGCGTCGCCCAGATCCGCGCGCTCGAAGCCGAGTGGACGCGGCTTCGGCATGCCCAGGCCGAGCTGCACAAACAGCAAGAGGCGATCCGCCTGTGCCGTGTGGAGGCCCAGACGAGGTTGGAAGGCTTCGAGGCGATGCTGACGGGCACCTATGCTCTCAATTTCGCGGGGGCTGCGGCCGAAGTCGGCGAGCCAAACGTGGAGAAGATCGAGACGATCAAGGACACTCTGGCGCAGCGACGCCGGCGGCTGTCCGAATTGGGGCCCGTCAACGTGATGGCCATCGACGAGCATCGCGAGATGGAAGAGCGCCTCCGCTTCCTGACAGCGCAGGAGCAAGACCTGACCCAGTCCATCGCCTCGCTGAAGTCCATCATTGCCCGCATCAACCGCACGACGAGACAGTTGTTCCTGGAAACGTTCCAGAACCTCCAGGGGAAGTTCAACGAGATGTTCCAGACGTTCTTCGGGGGTGGACGGGCCGAGCTGATTCTGATGGAGGATGAGGAAACGAACGAGCCGGGCGTGGACATCGTGGCCCAGCCTCCCGGCAAGCGGCTGAAGAACATCGCGATGCTGTCTGGCGGGGAGCGGGCGCTCACTGCGATGGCGCTCATCTTCGCGAGCTTTCTGATCCGTCCCACGCCGTTCTGTGTCCTCGATGAGATTGACGCGCCGCTGGACGAGGAGAACACCCTGCGGTTCACGCGGGTGCTGCGCGAGCTGGCCGCGCGGACCCAGTTCATCGTCATCACGCACTGCAAGCAGACGATGGAAATGGCGGACGCGCTCTACGGGATCACGATGGAAGAGCCCGGCGTCTCTTCCATGATTTCCGTCCGCCTCAACAAGCTCCTCGCTCCCACGTACTAGAGGATTACCGATGGGGTTTCCGCATTGCCCTAAGTGTCGAAAGAACCTTGTTCAACAGTCTCCACGCCATGGCTGGATCGAGGCTCTTTTAAGCATCTTCTCCATCTATCCCTTTCGCTGCCAGCTCTGCACTCACCGATTTCTCGCTTTTGAATGGTGGTGGCGCCGCTTCGTCAGCTATTACGGCCGTCGAGAGTACGTACGGATTCCGGTTCGGTTCCAACTGACCTTTTCCGGCAAGCAGGTGTCGAGTGAGGGAACCGTGGTCAACCTGTCTCGACAGGGTTGTATGATCGAGACTCACGCCCCGATCCCTTACGGCGAGCTGCTGTGGCTCAGGGTCCATGAGCCTGGTGGTCAACCGCTGTTCGAGATTGAAGCCGCAGTGGTTCGGTGCATTGTGGAAAAGTCGGTTGGGGTGGAGTTTGTCCGCATCCAAGAGAGTGAAATGAAGCGGCTTGAGAGGGTCATCGTGAACCTCTGCACTGGTCGTCACATCTAACGTCACCCCGCTTCTTCCTTTCAATCGGGAGCGTCAACCGTCACGAAGAGCCGCACGCGGTAGTGGGCGCCAATCCTGCCGGCTGGTATCTCGATGAGCGTGCGGTACGGAAGGCCAGGGGGAAGTTGGATGCGACACTCGCGTTCGTGATGAATCACCCCGGTCTGCTGGCAGAAGCCGCAGGGGAAGGGCCACTGCTCCCCCGTCCCGCTGCACGCCGGACACAGATAGCGGATCGGTAGGTGCAGCCAGACGGTCGCACCTTCTGCCGCATCGGCTGGGGAGAGCGACACTGCAAAGTCGAGGCTGTCGAACGCCGGTCCTTGCCAGCCGGGGCCAAAGAACGATTCAGCCGAGAAGCGTCGGAAGAGGGGTTCCTGAGGAATCGGGCCGAAGTGCGGCGGGCGGGTTCTCGACGAGGATCTCCTGGTGACGATGATCGGTTCTGAATCTGAGGAACGCCGGGCGAGGCTCTCGTTATAGCGCTTCCGCTTCTCTGGATCGGACAGGACCTCGTATGCATTCAGGATTTCCCGAAACTTCGGCGTGCCTTGTCGGCCCGCATGATCCGGGTGGTAACGCTTGGCTAATTTCCGAAACGCCTCTCGAATGCCGCGCAGGCTTTCCGTGCGGGTGACCCCGAGGGTGGTGTAGAGGTCTTTGGCCATCGTGTCTCTCGCCTGATACTGATTAAAACACCCGCCGGAACGAGCTTGTCAAGGGAAGAGGAGGCCGCAGCGCCTCACGGCAGAAATCCTCTGAAAATTAAGATGGTTCCGTCGGACTTGCGCTTGACACTCTGTGACCCGTTTGCTATATATGGCCGCTCAATGCGCCCCCGGTGGCCTGCCGCAGAAGCCATAAAGCGGACGATTCGAATCACGCTCGACCCAAGGACATCATGAAACGGTTGCTCGGTCTGTTGACCAACTGGTCCGAGAAGATTTTGTCTGTGGCGCCGGAGCACGTTCAGCAGCAGGCCCGGCAGAAGGCCAAGCGGCTCCTCCGGCTTGTCGGCGGCACCCCCAACTTCTTTCTGTCTGCTCTGGGCGTCCAGCGGCCTCACAACCCGGGACAGGTTTCCGTCCAGAGCGTGGTGGCTCACAAAGGCGATGCCGTTGACAAGGCCATCAAGCGAAGCCAACAGTGGCTGTTGCAGCGCCAGACGGAGGCGGGGTACTGGGTCCACGAACTGGAAGCCGATACGACGCTGACTGCCGAGTACCTCATGCTGCGCCGGTTCCTGGGCCTCGTGGATCCGGAGAAAGAGCGAAAGGCCGTTCGCTACCTGATTGACGCCCAGGTGCCTGAAGGCGGATGGCCGATCTACTACGGCGGGCCGTCCGAGATCAGCGCGTCGGTGAAGGCCTACTTCGCGTTGAAGCTCTGCGGGGTGTCGGCCGCCGAGCCCTTTATGGAGAAGGCCCGCACGATGATCCTGAGCAAAGGCGGCGTCGTGGGGGCGAACGTATTCACCAAGATCGCGCTGGCGCTTTTCGATCAGTACGACTGGCGCGGGATCCCGTCGATGCCGGCGGAGATCGTCCTGCTGCCGCCCCGGTTCATCTTCAGTCTGTACGCCCTCTCCTATTGGTCCCGGACGGTGCTGACCCCGTTGCTGATCATCTTCCACTACAAGCCCGTCTGTCGGATTCCGAAAGAGCAGGGCATCGACGAGCTGTACTGCCCGGCCCGCGAGTGGGTCGACTTCCGAAGCGAGCCCCCCTTCCGCAAGGATCCCAGCCGGTTCACGTGGCGCAACTTCTTCATCACGCTGGATGGCGTCCTAAGATTCTACGAGCGGGTCGTCCCGCAGGGACTCCGCAAGAAAGCCGTCGCACGCGCCGCGCAGTGGATGATCGAGCGGATGGAGGGTGACGGCGGGTTGGGGGCCATCTATCCGGCGATGGCGAACTCGGTCGTGGCGTTGCGATGCCTGGGGTACGCGGTGGATCATCTACTGGTGCGCAAGGCCTTGCACGGGATCGAGGCGCTGGAGGTTCACGAAGGGGGCGCCATGCACCTGCAGCCCTGCTTTTCTCCCGTCTGGGACACCCCCTTGACCATCAACGCTCTGATCGAGAGCGGGCTCCCGCAAGATCACCCTGCGCTGATGAAGGCCGCCCGCTGGACCCTCTCCCGGCAGTGCCGGAAGGTCGGCGACTGGACCGTGTCGTCGCCAAAGGCCGAGCCGGGTGGTTGGGCGTTCCAGTTCGAGAACGAGTTCTATCCCGACAACGACGATACGGCTGTGGTGGTGATGGCGCTCTCGAAGGTCAGGATGCCGGAATGGGACGCCCAGCGTGACGGCATGCGGCGTGGAATGCGCTGGACGCTAGCCATGCAGGGCAGCGACGGCGGCTGGGGCGCGTATGACAAGGACAACAACAAAATGTTCTTGAACCAGATTCCTTTCGCCGACCACCGGGCGCTGCTCGATCCCAGCACGGCCGATCTCACGGGGCGCGAACTGGAAATGCTGGGGGCGCTGGGGTTCGACATGAAGCACCCAGCGGCCGTGCGGGCGCTGCGCTTTCTACGAAAGAACCAGGAGGCCGACGGGTCCTGGTACGGGCGGTGGGGAGTCAATTACGTCTATGGAACCTGGTCCGTACTCGCCGGGGCGAATGCGATCGGCGAGGACATGCAGGCCGCGTACGTCCGCCGGGCGGTGGCGTGGCTTGTCTCGAAGCAGAATCCGGACGGCGGGTGGGGCGAGTCCTGTCTCTCATACGCCGAGGCTGACGCGCATGGGGTGGGCGAAAGCACGCCGTCCCAGACCGCCTGGGCGCTGCTCGCGCTCCTCTGCGCCGGCGAGGTGGACTCGCTCAGCGTGTTGCGCGGCGTGAACTACCTGCTCCGGCAGCAGGACGCGCAAGGCTACTGGCCTGAACGCAAGCACACCGGCACCGGGTTTCCGCGCGTCTTCTATCTGCGCTACCACGGCTACTGCCAATACTTCCCCCTCTGGGCCTTGTCCATGTACCGGTCGCTCAAGGCGCGCGGACGCTCCCGCGCGGACGAGATCCGGGAGCAGAATCGTCAGCACGGCCGTTTCCGCTTCGAGGCGTAGCCGGTGCGACGCCTTGCCGTGTTGGCCGCTTCCGCGCGCGAGTTGGCGCCAGCCGAGAGCGTGTTCGGCTTGTTCGTTCGGAGACAACATGACCGCCTTGGATCGTTCCCCCATCAAGTCGGCCAGGTTGGTGGTTTAGAACTCCATCTGATTGAGACTGGTGTTGGTCCCGAACGTGCGCGGAAGGCCAGTGAGATGGCTTTGCTCGCACTCGCGCCGGATGCGCTGATCTCGACAGGGTATGCGGGCGCTCTTGGGGTTGCGGCTGTGGGTGAAGTTATTCTCGGCACCAATGTCATTGATTGGACGGAGGAAGAATCGCATGCGGTGATTCAGGTGAACCCTGATTTGCTCGGGAGCGCAAGGGTGACTGCCCGCAATGCTGGGATAGGATGGAGCCAGGGACCCGTTGTCACTGTGAAAAACGTGCTCTGTCGAGCTAGTGAGAAGCAGGCGCTTGGAGGAGTCAGCGGAGCCGTTGCGGTCGATATGGAGAGTGCCGTTATCGCCAAAGTGGCCACCACGGCCAGAATCCCGTTTCTCGTGGTTCGCGCCATATCGGATCGAGTCGGAGACGATC
Organism: Nitrospirota bacterium; assembly: GCA_005877565.1. Lineage (GTDB taxonomy): Bacteria > Nitrospirota > Nitrospiria > Nitrospirales > NS-4 > NS-12. The sequence goes on along the minus strand of VBOK01000150.1, from coordinate 652 downwards.
TGCCGATGGATTTCAATCTGTGGTTCTCACCGTTCGGGTCATTTCGCTGTCTTCTCAAGGCCGTGCAGCACCCGTCCATTCTTTCTGGGCTCTATGAGATGAAGCGCCATGCAGATCAGGCCTCGGAAAGTCTGAGACGGTTCTTCTGCGCGTGGGTCCTTGTTCTCGAATCGCAGCTTCCGCCTCCTGATGCGGAAGCGACCCTGACAATGGGAGCGCGCTGATGGTCGCCTCTGCTGTCGCCGGTTTCGGTCGGGATACCTTGTGGCTCGTCGGCGAGATGGGCCGCATGATGGTCTTCCTGATCAGCACGGTGGCCTGGATGGTGCGGCCCCCGTTCCGGTTCCTGCAGGTGCTGAAGCAGATCCACTTCATCGGAGTGAAGTCCCTCTTCGTGATCGTGCTGACGGGCGCCTTTACCGGGATGGTGTTGGGGCTGCAGGGGTACTACTCATTGCGGAAGTTCGGCGCGGAAGGGTGGCTGGGCTCGGCTGTGGCCCTGAGCATCATTCGGGAACTGGGGCCGGTGCTGTCGGCGCTGATGGTGACGGGGCGGGCGGGCTCTGCCATGACGGCGGAGATCGGCATCATGCGCATCACCGAGCAGATCGACGCGTTGGACACGATGGCGGTCAACCCCATGCAGTACCTG
>VBOK01000149.1 GCA_005877565.1 Nitrospirota bacterium | reverse complement strand
CGTTCAACGTGCAGCGCTTCACCCTCTCGGTCAGCAAGACTGGCATCATCGGCAGCGGCACCGTCACCTCCAGTCCGGCGGGGATCACCTGCGGGGCCACTTGCTCGGCCACCTACAATAGCGGCACGACGGTGACCCTCACGGCGACGCCGGCCTTCGGGTCCGTTTTCCTGAGCTGGGGTGGAGCCTGTTCGGGCATCCTGGTCAATTCCTGCACCGTGACCATGACGTCGAACGTCAGCGTCACCGCCAACTTCCTGCCTTAGTGTCTTTAGGGAAGGATCAGGTATCGCTGTATTGATATTAGCAAACCCATTGAGCTACCCCCGATTCCGTGAACACTCCAGTAAGGGGACAGGGTGCCGCTGCTCTGCGTCAAACGGTAAGGACGCCGGCCCCTTTGATCGTGCCGGCCTTCAACGCCTTGAGCGCGAGGTTGGCGTCTTCGAGCTTGAAGCGCTGGGTGTGGGGCCGGATGGGGATGGCCGCCGCCTCCCGCAGGAGGTCCAGGGCGTCCTGCTTCGTGTTGGCCGTGACGCTCCGGACCATGCGCTCCCCGAACAGCTCGTTGTCGTAGTCGATCGAAGGGATCGGCGACATGTGGATGCCGGCGATCGCCAGCGTCCCGCCACGCCGCAAGGCCCGCAGCGCGGGGGGCACCAGCTCACCGACCGGCGCGAACATGATCGCGCTGTGCAGCTTCTCGGGAGGAGGCTCCGCCGCGCCGCCCACCCAGGCCGCCCCGAGCTCCCGCGCCAGGGTTCGGTGTTCTTCGCGTAGAGAGCAGGCGTACACCGTGCAGCCCCAGTGCCTGGCCACTTGAATGGCGATGTGCGCCGAGGCTCCAAATCCATAGAGCCCTAGGAATTGGCCGGGCTTCACCCCGCTGAGCCGCAGGGCGCGGTAGCCGATGATGCCTGCACAGAGCAACGGCGCTGCCTCTTCGTCACCAAAGATATCGGGAATCGGGTAGGCGTAGCCCGCGGGCACCACGGCGTATTCCGCATACCCTCCGTCCACGTGATAACCCGTGAACCGCGCCTGAAGACACAAGTTCTCCTGCTTGCCGAGGCAGAACTCACATGTGCCACACGTATGTTGTAGCCAGGCGATGCCGACACGGTCTCCTTCCTTGACCGTCCGTACGCGGTCCCCCGCCCGGTCCACGATGCCGACCACCTCATGGCCCGGCACGACCGGCCGCTTGGCCGGCGGCAACTCCCCCTCGACGATGTGCAGGTCGGTCCGGCAGACCCCGCAGACCCTGACCTGCACGCGCACCTCATCGGGACCGGGTTCGGGCGACGGAAGAACCGTCGGCCTGAGAGGATGATCCCGCACATCGCCGGGCTGTTGCAGCACCATGGCTCTCATGACTGAACCCGGCTACGAAGCCACGCCACGAGCCCGTCCTGCTGCGCCCGTCGGAATTCTAGGCCCAGCCTGATAAACTCCAGTGTCTGGGTAAGCGTCCGCTCAGCCGACGCCACCCGGTTCGCCGGGTCGCGGAAGAACCGCTCCACATCAGCCAGCCACTCTTCGCGCCGGAGCGCCTTCGTCCCCCCGATGATGCGTTGGGCCCCGACGCTGCCCCCCTTCTTCCGCAGCTCCGTCCAGTTGGCCTTGACGAACGACCACGCTTCGGACTGGGTCGCCGGGTTCGCGAGCAGCCCCCTCAACGGCTTCCACAGGTCCTGGCCCCTCACGTCCGCACTGAGGACGAAGGCCAGGATGGATGGGGTCACGCCCGGCTCGGCAAAATCTCCGAAGGCCTGGAGGTAGCGGTCTCGCTCTTCCGGTGTCGTGGCAGTCCGATATTGCGTCACGTAGCGATCGAACCGGTCCTTGCCTCCTGCGGCGCGCGCACAGAGGCGGAGGACGGCCATGACCAACGTCGGATCGAGGGACGATGGGTCGGCCCAGTAGCGTTCAAGCCGCTCGGCCATTTCACGCACGAGCCGTGCGGGCCTCGCGATACTCCCGAGCGTCCAGAGGGCCGCTGCTCGCGCCAGCTTGGGCTCATCGCCCTCTCCAGGCCGCGCGTCCCACCCCAACGAGTCCACAAGCGGCTGGTACAGCTCATGGACGAAGCGACCCAACAGCGGCCGGGCCGTCTCAGACACCACCCGATCGTGCAGGGTCGCCAGGAAGCCAGCCAGCCCTTCCACCACGATGCGAGTGTCATCTCCACGGGCGCGCACGACCAGACCGAGAAAGTCGCCGATCGGGAGCACGCCCTTGTGCGCCAGCGCCCAGGCATTGTCGAGCAAGCCGAACCGTTCTTCCGCGGGGAGCCGCGTCCAGGAGTTCGCCAAGGCAGAGCGGAGTGTCTGGTCATAGTGCGTGCGGTAGTAGCCGATTTCGCCAGCGTTGGCGGAGACCCACCGGACTTTCCCGTGCGCCGGCAACGAAGCCTGGGTACGCGCGTCCGTCATGAGGAGGCGATGGTGCCGGACGCCTTCGTCGTCCTCGAAGGCCAGGGTCAACGGGATCGCCCATGGTGGCTCGGGCTCCTCCCGCGCCCCGCGGTCGGCTCGGAAACGCCGCTGATCGACTTGGAGCATCTGCAAATCCGGGCCAGCCGCGGAGACGGCCACCAGGGGGAAACCTGGACGCGTGAACCAGTCACTCGCGATCACCGGCACCGGTTGTCCGGACGCCGCCTCCAGCGCAGCCCAGAGGTCGGCGGCGGAGGCGTTCCCGTACTGATGGGCTTCGATGTAGCGCTGGATGCCCCGTCGGAACGCTTCCTCGCCAAGGAACTGTTCGAGCATGCGCAGCACCGACGCGCCCTTCTCATACGTTAGGGCATCGAACATCTCTTCCGCTTCGGCCGCCGTGCGGACCTTCGAGCTGATCGGCCGCGTCGAGGAGAGCGCATCCACGCCGAGCGGCGCTTGCTTGTCCCTGACGAACTCCGTCCAGGAACGCCAGCCCGGGCGCCAGTCGTCCACGATCTTACAGGCGAGCCACGTGGCAAAGGATTCGTTCAGCCAGAGATCGTCCCACCACTCCATCGTGACGAGATTGCCGAACCACTGGTGGACGACCTCATGGGTGATCACGTTGGCCACGGCGCGCAGCGTGCTGGCGGACGCCTGGGCAGCGTTCACGAGCAGGCGATTCTCCCGGAAGAAAATCGCGCCCCAATTCTCCATGGCGCCCATCGCGAAGTCGGGCACGCCGACCAGGTCCAGCTTCGGCAGAGGGTAGCGGACGGCGAAATACGCGTTCAGTCTCGGCAAGCAGGCCTCCATCACCTCGCGGGCGAATCCCGTCAGCGCGGCATGGCGGGCTGTCGTGTAAATGGTCACGCGCGTGCCGTCGACGAGAGAGGTCTGGGGCGTGAGCTTCGCCACGGCGAGGGCCACCAGGTAGGTGGACATGCGCGGGGTTTCCGCGAACGTGACCGTCTTGCGCCCGGCGGCCGGGTCCACCGTCTCCGAGGTCACATCCATGTTCGAGAGGACCAGGTACCGCTCCGGCACCACCACCGTGATCCGAAACACCGCCTTGCGCGCCGGCTCGTCAAGACACGGAAACGCGCGGCGCGCGTCGGTCGGCTCGAACTGAGTGAACGCGTAGCGCTCTGCCCCGGCCGTCGCCTCGTACAGGCCTCTCATCTGGCGATTCAGGCGACCCGCAAAGTCCAGCGTGAGCACCGCCGGACCGGCCGGCACCTCGCGATCCGGCGCGAGGGTGATCGTTTCAGAGTCAGGATCGACCGAGACATGGGCCGGAAATCGAGCCCTGCCCGCCTCCACCGCAGCGCGGAGGACAGTCAGCTCCAGGGCATGTAGGATGATGGTTCGCGCCGGCTCCCGAACCTGCACGTGAACGGCGACCGAGCCCGAAAACTCCCCGCGGTCTGGCTCGACAGTCAACAGCAGCTCATAACGCTGCGGCACGACTGCCATGGGCAGGCGCCCGTCAATGAGCGGCGACATGGTGGCTCACTCGGTCTGCTTCTCGATGTACTCGATCAGCGCGCGGTAGGTGCGCTCGCGCGTGAGAGCTTTGGATGGTGTCGCGTCGCTCAGGTTGGACTGCAGCCAGAGGGCTTCCTCGACATGTGGCCGGGCCTCCTCGCACAGCTTCCACATCTGGTGCAGGAACACGTCGGGCAATCCGACCTGGATGCCTTCCGATTCGATCCGGTCGTCCAGGATCGCCAGCAAGTCCGAGATCGCGTGGTCGGGCCGGTAGGGGGCCGCCGTGAAGCCGAAGGACCGCTGAGCCTCCGTCTCTTGGCGCGCCTGCTCGACGAGGTCCTGCATGTATTCCTTCAACAGGCCGATCACGTGTCCAGTCAAGCGCAAGGAGGTCTTCTCCAATCACAGTGGGAGGGGGCCCGGCAGACTCCCCTCCCATACCCACGGTTCGCCCACAGCAGCGGCGCCGAGTATACCACGCCTGTGATTGACTCCGACGCGCCATCTCCGTAGAGTGAAGTGAGTCATGGTACACCTAGGAGCCGAATGGTAGAGCGGCGCGTGAACGTCCGCGAGATCAGCGCGGCGGTGCTGTTTCTGCTCGCGCCAGTTTTCTACTTCATCTTCTCGGAGACGCCGAAAGCGGCCCCCTACCAGACAACGGCCGAACACGGCCTGCTCTTGATCACCGTCCCCGCCGGTCTCGTGCTGGTATGGCTCACCGAGCGACTCCCGCTTGCGCGAAGCCAACAGCCCATGCCAGTCTGGGCTCGCCTCCTGCTCGGAGGAGCGACGGGGCTCCTTCTCACCGTCGCGGTCCTTTTCCTCAACGCCACCGCCTTGGGCGACATCCAAGAACTCCCAGGCACCAGTCTGGGCACCAACCAGGAACCGGTCGTCATGGGCAGCCACGCGTTCGTCCAGCTCGATGCCGGACGAATGGTGCACCTACGGAACGCTTTCTGCGGAGTCAACGGAGCGCGCGTGACGGTCCTTATCGGCCAGGGGTTGCTGGGGCTCGACCGCGTGCTGGGTTGCGCTCTAACAAGCGAGCGCCCGAAGAGCAACGAGTCTTCTGGAAGGACCACACCTTAAGCGATCTCCCTGACATCGGGACGCCAGTATGGACTCCCTCCCCCAAAAGGCGTATCATGTTTTCTCTTTAGGAGAGGACTCAGAAGAGTGGAGAGAGTTCGGCTTGCCACCTTCATCCTGCTGTGTGTGTTCGCGATTTCCCTGCCTGGTTGCGCGACCGGTCCGGGGTTCGGAAAGGCCGAGGAGCCAGACCGACCATCCAAAGAGATAAAGAGGCCGGCAGCTACCGAAGAGATAAAGCGCGCGGCGGCCACCGAAACAACGCCCGACAAGAAGTCAGAGCCCCCTGAGGAGCCATCAGCCCCGCCTCCGCCGATAAAGCCGCCAGCGATCGGAGGATCAGGAGGATGAAGAGCATGCGCTTCGTCCCCCGCGAGTGGAAATGGTCCTATTTCTCGGCCATCTTCGCCTGCGGTGCCATCGCCATCACGCTGCCGCTGCTCCTGAACTTTATGCAGCCCGCGCTCTTGGAACCCGTCGAGCTCTGGACGGTGGATCTCCGGTTCCAACACCGGCCTCCGCTCCCCGTGTCGGACGACCCCACGCAAAATCAGTCAGGTACTGTGGTGGCCTTCGACTACGACGACCGCGCGGCGACCGCCTACGGGCTCGGCCGGTGGCCCTGGGACCGGCGCATCCACGCCCAGGTGCTCGACCTGCTCAGTAAATCCGGTGCCCGGGCAGTGCTAGTCGATCTCCTGTTCGACCATGCGGCCGCGAACCCCGCCGAGGACAAGGCGCTGGTAGAGGCGACCCAGCAGGCCGGCATGGTCTTCTACCCCATCGCCTTGAGACCTGCGGCAGAGGGCGAAAGAGGGAAGCTACTCCCCTTTCCGGCGCCCCGGCACCTCTTGCAGGCGGAGGTCAAGGGTTTCGGAGAGATCCCTGCTGTTGCTGACATAACTCTGCCCCTGCCTGACTTGGTCAAGTCAGCCAGAGGGCTGGGCCACACTCAGCGCACCACCGACCGGGACGGTGTCCTGCGGGAAGTGCCTCTGCTCTACGCCTTCAAGGGGGGATTTTTGCCTTCTCTGGCTCTGGCCGCCGCCCTCCGGCAACTGGATGTGGATCCCGCATCCGTGCGGATCGACCGAGGGCGAACGATCCGCTTCAAGCCCCGCAAAGGGGAAGAGGTGGTCATCCCCATCGACAAGCAAGGACGCACCTGGATCAACTATGCCGGTCACTGGGGAGAGCGCTTCCAACATTATCCTTACAGCTGGATCCTCGATCAGCTTAAATCGTCACCGGGCCAAGCCAGCTTCCCCGACCGGTTCAAAGGCAAGATCGTCGTCGTCTCCAACTTGACAACCGGATCTGGCAGCCGCGTGGCGATCCCGTTCGAAGGAGACTTTCCCTCTGGCGAGATCCAACTGCACCTGCTTAACATGCTCCTGCGGCAGCAGTTCCTGCGAGAGGCAACGGAGTTTGAATCTGCGTTGTGCCTAGGCGCGCCTGTGCTGCTGTTGACTGTGGCTACCCTTACGGGCGGACCGTGGCTGGTCCTGGTGGGCTTCGTCACGATCCTGGGCAGCTATCTCCTCGCCCTGCAGCAGGTGTTCAACAAGGCCGGTGTCATCCTGCCGGCTCTGAATCCCATCTTGGCGCTGAGCTTTGCACCCATCCTTCTTCTGGTCACGCGCTACCGCTTCGTGGATCGGGAGCGCGAGCGGTTCCAGTCAGTGCTGGGTGGCTTCCTGCCGCCCCAGACGATCAAGGCGATCCAGGAGAATCCCCAAACTATACCCCGCCTGCTGGCGGGCCGCACACGCGAACTGACCATCTTCTTCGCGGACATCAAGGGTTTCTCCTCCTTCTGCAAGCGGTCGGATCCCCTTCAGATCCAGCGGCTCCTGCGGGACTACCTGACCGCCATGACGATCATCTTGCGCGGGTACGGCGGCACCCTGGACAAATACATGGGCGACGGCATTATGGCCTTCTTCGGCGATGCGGAGCCCGAAGGGGGCGGGGAAGAGTCGGAGGAGAGACGGGTGGCGCGTAACGCCGCCAACGCGGTGCGCGCCGGACTGGCCATGCAGAAGAAGATGACGGAGCTCAACTTGCGCTGGCTCAGCCAGGGCCAGGAACCGCACCTGATACGCATCGGTATCAACTCCGGCTTCGTGACGGTCGGCAACTTAGGGACCGAATTCCTCTGGGACTACACGGTGATCGGGCCAGAGGTCAACAAGGCTCAGCGTCTGGAGAGCGCCGCCGAGGCCGGCGCTCTACTGCTCGCCCGCCGCACCTACGCCCTGGCCCGCAACCAGGGAGTGCTGCCGGACGATCTGCCGCCGTGCACGTTCGCGCTCAAGGGCATCGGGGAAGAGACCGACTTGTATGCCGTGCCAGCGGAACTGGTCGCTCAACTCGCGGTGAGCCTGCCGTATCAGGAAGAGGTGGAAAAGGTAGAGTCACAGATCAGTTGAAGGAGGGATCGGGAGGCATGGTCGCGTAGAGCGTGTACGCGCCGCCGAGCGAGCGGAGGATCGTCGGCCAGACTTGGAGCGGGTCCCGCGCGAACACCACTTGCAGGTCAGCCGGCAGCACGATCCAGGAGCCCGTAGCCAGCTCGAACTGCAATTGCCCCGGCGCCCACCCTGCATAGCCCATATAGACGCGGATCAGATCTCCTTCCTGGCCTTCCGCGGAGGCGTCCTCGAGCACGGCCAGATCGCCGCCCAGGCACACTCCGTCAAAGATCTGGCGCGCGTCCGGGACCTCCCGCCCCACCCGATGGAGAATCAGGAGATTGTCCTTTTGCACTGGCCCGCCGACGTACACAAAGCCCGCTTTATCGTGGAGCCCGGTCGCCTGCGGCAACACCTCCATGATGTGCTGGTCGGTGCGCCGGTTGATCACCAGGCCGAGTGAGCCTCCGGACCCGTGCTCGCAGATCAGCACGACGGCCTGCCGGAAGTTGGGGTCGCGCAGGTGGGGGGTGGCGACCAGGAAGGTCCCACGGGTGATTTTCGGAACCGTTCGTTCCATGGCTACAGTTTTTACTATACCGCAGCCCTTCCCCGATTTCAGCCCCCGTTGACGACGCCCCGCGGGTGGACTATTCTCGAACGAAGAGGCGAGAGAGAGCAGGAGGTGGTGCG
>VBOK01000079.1 GCA_005877565.1 Nitrospirota bacterium | reverse complement strand
TGACGTCTGCCAGCAGAGCCTCCATCTCGGTCAACACCTTGTCGGCCCGTTGATAGAGCTGATCCTGGGTGACCAGCTTCCCGAGGGTACCGTCGCCACGCTCGAGCTTCCTGACCAAGGCTTCACTCTTGGCGGTGATGCTGTCCAAGCGTTGGTACAACGATGAGTCGCGTGCCAGCCGTCCCAGGCTGCCGTCGGGCCGATTGAGCAAAGCGGCCACCTTCTGCAATTCAACCACGGCGGCGGCGGCCCGGTCATAGAACGACCGGTCCATGACCAACTGACCCAATGTGCCTTCCCCTTTTTCAACCCTGGCGAGCAACTGCGAAGTCTTGTCGGAGAGTGCCTCCGCCTTGCTGAGGAGCGTCGTCGTGTGGTCGAAGAGGGCAGGGTCGGTCACGAGCTTGCCCGCGGTGCCTTTGCCTTCCTTCAAGCCGGTGAGAATCGTCTGGAGGTCCCTCAGGCTGCGGTTCACGTTCTCCAGCGTGGTCGTCGCACTTTCGGCCAGGCCGGTAACGTCGCTCTCGGCTTGCCCGGTGAGGACCGCGTCATCCTGGAGGGGCGGCTCCTTGGGGGTTCCGGGGAGGAGTTCCAGATATTTGTCGCCGAGCAGCCCCATCGGCCGGATCAGCACGGCCGCGTCGCGGCGCAGGAGCGGGCGAATGTCATCGTTGATGGTGAAGGTGAGCGACACTTTGCCGCTGCTGCTGTCGATGGCGATGCGGATGATGTTGCCCGTGTCCACCCCGTTGAGGCGGACGGGCGCCCCGACCTTGATGCCGTGACTGTCCGCCACCAGGGCGCGGAAGGTCGCGCGCCGACCGAAGAGCCCCATGCCCTCGTTGAGGTTCATGACGGCGACCAGGATTCCGGCGATGGCGACGAGGATGACCAGGCCGACCTTGAGTTGCAGCCAGCGCACCTGCGCGTGGGGTCTCATGCCGGACTCTCTTTGTCCATGGCCGGTGCGACCACGCGAATCCCGCCGTCCTTGTCGGGAAAGCATCCCGGCGCCGTCAGGACTTCCTGCGGGCGGAGGAACGTCCGGATGCGCGGGTCGTCCGCGATTTTCAGCATGTCCACGGTGCCGTCGAAGAGTTTTTCGCCCCGGTGGACCATGATCAGCCGGTCCGCGATGCGATAGGCCGTGTCGAGGTCGTGCGTCACCACCACCTGTGTGAGGCGTTCCTCCTTCTGAAGCCTGCAGATCAGCTCGGTGATCAGGTGGGTGTTGATCGGATCCAGTCCCGCCGTCGGTTCATCATAGAGGATCACCTTCGGCCTGCAGGCCAGGGCGCGCGCGATCGCGACCCGCTTTTTCATGCCGCCGCTGAGTTCGGCCGGCATCTTCTCGAGCGTGTCTTCCAGCCCGACGAAACACAGAGACTCGACGACCTTCCGTTCGATGATGTCGTCCGCAAAGACCTGCTCCTCGTAGAGGCGATAGCCCACGTTCCCGCGGACGGTGAGCGAGTCGAACAACGCGGATCCTTGGAAGACCATCGCCATGCGGGCACGGATCGGAACCATGTCCCGTTCGGGAAGCCCGACGATTTCCTTCCCGTCGATGCGGATGGACCCGGAGTCCGGGCGGAGCAGGCCCAGGATCAGACGCAGCACGGTCGTCTTGCCGCCGCCGCTGCCCCCCAGGATCGCCACCGTGTGTCCGGAAGGAATCTCCAGGCTGAAATCCTTGAGGACCGGCCGGCCGTGAAACATCTTGCACACGTTGGTGAACCGGATCACGGGCACCTCAACCGAGAAAGACGAACACCTTGGTCATGAAGAAGTCGGTCATCAGGATCAGGATGGAGGAGGTGACCATCGCCTGGGTCGTCGCCCGCCCGACTCCCACAGTTCCGCCGGCCGTGTTGAGGCCGGCGTAGCAGCCGACCATGCAGATGATGAAGCCGAAGACGGTCGGTTTGATGAGACCGTAAATCAGGTCGTGGAAGCGCAAGGCTTCAAACGCCCATGTCCAATAAAAGTAGGGGTCGATGCTCAAGTAAAAATTGGCGATCAGGAACCCACCGAGCAGTGCGATCCCGTTGGTGATGATGGTCAGCACAGGGACCATGATCACCGAGGCCATCAGTCGAGGGGTAACCAGCTTCTTGATGGGGTCCGTCCCTTCGGCCCTGAGCGCGTCGATCTGCTCGGTGACTTGCATGGACGCCAGCTCGGAGGCGATGCCGGAACCGACCCGTCCGGCGATCATGAGGGCGGCGAGCACCGGGCCGAGTTCCCGTACGACGGACGTGCTGATCAGGCGGGAGATGTACTGGACCGCGCCGTACGGCTCGAGCTGGATGGCCCCCTGCAGGGCCAGGACCATGCCGGTGAAAATCCCCGTCAGGAGGACGATGAAAAGAGAGCCCACCCCGATCTGGTCCATGTGGTAGAGCGTATCCCGGAGGTACCAGGGACGCCGGAACGCGCCGGCGAATGCAGCCGTACAGAGCAGGGCGAATTCTTGGACGGTTAAGACGTAGCCTTTGAGCGTGTCGTCGAGACGGATGACTGACGAGTTCATGCGCCGCCCCTTTCAGGGAAATGCCGGACGTGACTATACCATACAGGTTTTATCCTGACCTAGCAAGAGAGAATGCGGGATCAGTCTTCCAGATAGACGCGCGGGAGGCGGGGGCTGATCTGGCAGAGGACTTCGTAGCTGATGGTCTCCTGCCAGGCGGCCAGGTCGTCCGCCGTGATCGCAGCGGCGCCCTGCCTGCCCAGCAGCACCGCCTCGTCCCCGGGACGGGCCTCCGGGAGGTCCGACACGTCGACCACTGTGAGGTCCATGCAGATCCGCCCGACGATCGGAACCGTCCTGCCGCCGACCAGCACGTGCCCCCTGTTGGACAGGGTGCGGCTATACCCGTCGGCGTAGCCGACCGGCAGGATGGCCAGGGTCGAGGGACGTGAGGTGACGAACGTCCCGCCGTAGCTGACCGGCTGGCCTGCGCCGACGCGTTTGACCTGCACGATGTGGGTCTTCCACGAGAGCGCGGGACGGAGATCGGCTGCGGCCGTCGGCCCGTTGGCGTACCCGTACAGCATGAGACCGGGACGCACGCGGTCGAAGTAGCTGGCCGGGAAACGCAGGATGGCGGCGCTGTTGGCAATGTGCGCAGCCGGCACCGCCAGGCCGGCTGACTTCGCCGCGTCGAGCAGCTCGCGAAAGCGGGCCAGTTGGCCTTCAGCCGACGCTCCATCATGTGCGTCGGCCGAGGCGAGATGGCTCATCAGGCCCTCGAGGCGCAGGGTCGGAGGCCAGGTGGAGTGGAGGCTGTCCAGGAATTCTTCACGCGTGAGTCCCAGGCGGCTCATCCCGGTGTCCACTTTGAGGTGGACGGGCAGGGGCGCGGAGCGGGATTTCACGAGGCGGGCCGCCATCAGGATGGCGTCCTGCGAGGGCAGCACCGGCGTCAGATTGAGTTCCTGGAGGAGCGGCACGTCGTCCGGGAAGACGCCGCCCATCACCAGGACCGGGGCGGTGATGCCGGCGTGCCGGAGCTCCTGGCCTTCCGCCACCGTGGCGACGCCCAGTTGGCGCGCCCCGGCCGCCAGGAGCGTGCGCGTGACGGGTACGACCCCGTGGCCGTACGCGTTGGCCTTGACGACGGCGATGATGGGGACCGTCCCGACGCGACGCGCGACTTGACGGAGGTTATGGCGGAGGGCGGGCAGGGAAATCTCGACGACGGTGGAGTTCAAATTTCGGTGATCTCCGCCTCCTTCTTCTTGAGGGTCTCATCCACTTTGGTGATGTACACGTCCGTCAGCTTCTGGAGCTCGTCCTGGGCCTTCTTGGTCTCGTCCTCGGTCATCTGGGAGGCCTTTTGGGCCTTCTTGATCTCCTCGAGCACGTCCCGCCGGATGTTGCGGATGTGGACCCGGACTTCCTCCGCGATCTTCTTCGCGAGCTTCACCAGCTCCTTGCGGCGCTCCTCGGTGAGCGGCGGGATCGGGAGGCGGACGAGCTTGCCGTCGTTCGTGGGGGTCAGGCCGAGGTCGGAGGCCAGAATCGCCTTCTCGATGTCCTTGATCATCTTGGGGTCGAACGGCTGGACGGTGAGGAGCCGGTTCTCGGGCGCGGCCAGCGAGGCGACCTGCTTGAGGGGCGTGGGCGTGCCGTAGTAGTCCACCCGGACGTGATCCAGCAGGCCGATCGAGGCACGGCCCGTGCGGATCGCGGCCATCTCGTGCCGCAGGTGGTCGAGCTGGCCCTCCATTTTCTCCGTGGCTTTTTTCTTCTGCGGGAATTCCATGGCGTCCCTCGCGGCGCTACGCTGGAGCGGCTTCGTCTGTGACCAATGTGCCGAGTTGCTCTCCCAGGACGACGCGCTTGATGTTGCCCTTCTCCTTGACGTTAAACACGATGATGGGGAGGTTGTGGTCCATGCACAGGGAGATGGCGGTCGAGTCCATGACTTTGAGGCGCTTGTCGATGACGGCGAGGAAGGACAGCTTTGTGTATTTGGTCGCGCGGGGATTCTTCATGGGGTCGTCGTCGTAGATGCCGGAGACCTTGGTGCCCTTGAGGATGATGTCGGCCCCGATTTCCATCGCGCGAAGCGCGGCGGCCGTGTCGGTGGAGAAATACGGGTTGCCGGTGCCCGCCGCGAAAATGACCACGCGCTTCTTTTCCAGGTGGCGGATCGCGCGCCGGCGGATGTAGCCTTCGGCCAGTTGGCGCATTTCAATGGCGGATTGGACGCGGGTGACGGCGCCCTGTTTCTCGAGCGCGTTCTGCAGGGCGAGCGCGTTGAGCATGGTGGCCAGCATGCCCATGTAATCGGCCGAAGCCCGCTCCATGCCGCCGTCGGCGGCGTCGATCCCACGGAAGATGTTCCCTCCGCCGATGACCACCGCGACCTCGACGCCCATCGCGGCGACCTCGGCGATCTCCGAGGCGATGTAGTCGATCATCCGCGAGTCGATCCCGAAAGGCTGGTCGCCGGCAAGCACTTCTCCGCTGATTTTCAGGAGGACGCGCTTGTAGGCCGGCCGGCTCATTCCTCCTCACCGAGTTGGTACCGGGTGAAGCGGCTGACGGTGATGTTCTCGCCGATCTTGGCGATCTTCTGCTTGATCAGGTCGGCGATCTTCAGGCTTGGGTCCTTGATGAAGAGTTGCTCCATCAAGCACGTGTCCTGATAGAACTTTTCCAGCTTGCCGGTGGCGATCTTTTCCCACGCGGCCTGGGGCTTGCCCATCTCTTTCGCCTGGCCCCTGTAAATTTCCAGTTCTTTGTCGATCACGGACTGCGGGACGTCCTCCCGCCGGACGTACAGGGGCTTGGACGCGGCGATCTGGAGGGTCAGGTCACGGACGAGGGCCTGAAACTCGTCGTTCCGGGCCACGAAATCGGTTTCGCAGTTGACCTCGATCAGCACCCCGACCTTGCTGCCGGGGTGGATGTAGGAAGCGATCACGCCTTCGTTCGTGGCGCGTCCGGCCTTCTTTCCGGCCGCGGCCAGGCCCTTTTGCCGCAGCCAGTCGATGGCCTTGTTGATGTCGTCCCCGTTTTCCACGAGGGCCTGCTTGCAGTCCATGATACCGGCTCCGGTCTTCTGCCGGAGTTCCTTGACGAGTGCGCTGTCTCCTGCCATGGTCCTCTAACTCCTTGCTGACTTCGGATTGCGGGTCTGACGTTAAACTCCGGCGCCGGCGGCTTGGACGGCCCGCAAGTCGGCCGGGGACATGGCCCCGGGCTTCTCCTCCTCGGTGCGCTGGGCGCGCAGGTGCAGCCCTTCGATCACGGCGTCGGCGATCTTGGAGGTGATCATTTTGACGGAGCGGAGCGCATCGTCGTTGCCCGGGATGGGGTAATCAATCCCGTCCGGGTCGCAGTTGGTGTCCACGATGGCGACGACGGGGATGTCCAGCCGGTTCGCCTCCAGGATGGCGATGCGCTCGCCACGCGTGTCGGCCACGTAGATGCAGCCGGGCAGGGTGTGCATGCCCTTGATGCCACCCAGGCTCGTTTCGAGCCGCAGCCGTTCCTTTTCCAGCTGGGCCACTTCCTTCTTGGGTAGGCGCTCGAACGTGCCGTCGCTCGCCGCGGCCTCGATCTTGCGCAATTTTTCGATGCTCTTGCGGATCGTGTTGAAGTTCGTGAGCATGCCGCCCAGCCATCGCTGCGAGACGTTGAACATCTGGCAACGCTTGGCTTCTTCTTCGACGATCGTGCTGGTCTGTCGCTTGGTGCCGACGAAGAGGACGGAGTCGCCTTGGGCGACGGTCTGCCGGACGAAATCGTAGGCGGCCTCGAACCGCGCGAGGGTCTGTTGCAGGTCGATAATGTAAATGCCGTTGCGCTCCCCGAAGATGTACCGTTTCATCTTCGGGTTCCATCGGTTGGTCTGGTGGCCGAAGTGCACGCCGGCCTCCAGGAGTTCCTTGATCGTGATCACGCCCATCCCGTCACCCCCTTCCTTGTACCGGCGCGACCCGCCCTCATCGGAAAGCCGGGCGGGAGGATTTTTCAGGTCCTTAGGGCACCGATATCCCGTCCGCCAAGGCGGACGTCCCGAGATTGTGGATAATACGGTCGAAACTTTTGAAACCTAGCATGCCCCCCCTGGCTTTTCAAGCGAAATGTTGCCGCTCACGATCGGTAGGAGGCGTTGATTTTGACGTACTCCGGCGAGAGATCAGTGGTCCACACCGTGGCCTCGGCATGGCCGATCCCCAGATCGACTGTGAGGGTGAACGCGCGACCTTTCAGCACGGAGTTCGCTCGCTCTTCAGCGGCTTGGCCGAGCCCGGTGCCGCGACGGACGACGGGGATATCGCCATACGTGATGGCGATCCGGTCTGGTGCGATCCGGCCCCCCGCCCTCCCGATGGCGGCCATGATCCGTCCCCAGTTGGCGTCCTCGCCGAACCAGGCGGTCTTGACGAGGCTGGACGTGGCGATGACGACGGCGATGCGCACGGCCTCGCTCGTCGTCCGGGCTCGTTGGACCCGAAGCTCCACGCACTTGGTGGCCCCTTCGCCGTCCCACGCGATCTTCTTGGCCAGGTCGAGACAGACGTGGTCGAGCAATGCTTGGAAACGGCGCGCATCCGCGCTACCAGGCGTGATGGGCCGGTTGCCGGCTGCGCCGTTGGCCAGGCACAGGACCATGTCGTTCGTGCTGGTGTCGCCGTCCACCGGGATCCGGTTGAAGGACCGGTCCGCGGCCTGACGCAGGCCCCGTTGCAGGATCGCGCGCGGCAGGGCCGCGTCGGTGGCCAGGAAGGCGAGCATCGTGGCCATGTTCGGATGGATCATGCCGGATCCCTTGGCGATGCCGCCCAGCGTGATCGTGTGTCCACCGATCGTGTCCGAGGCCGCGGCCATCTTGACGGTTGTGTCGGTCGTCATGATGGCGCGCGCCGCGTCTTCTCCTCCGTCGCGACGCAACTGGCTGGCCAGCACCGGGATGGCAGCCTCGATCCGCTCCCTGGGCAGCGGTTTCCCGATCACGCCGGTGGAAGCGACGAAGACGTCCTCCGGGCGAAGGCGCAGCGTCTTTGCCGTGAGAGCGGCCACCTTCACAGCATCGGCGTAGCCTTGGCGGCCGGTGCAGGCATTGGCGTTGCCGCTGTTCACGAGGATGGCCCGGCCTTTGCCACGGTGCAATCGCTGGCGGGCCAGGATGACCGGCGCGGCCACCACCTTGTTGAGCGTGAAGACGCCCGCCACTGTTGCTTCTCGCTCGGAGACGATCAACGCGAGGTCGAGCACGTCACCCTTCTTGATCCCGGCAGCCATGCCGGCGGCCAGCATACCGGGCACGGCGGTGATCCCCCCGTCGAGGCCTGTCGTCATGGCGATCCTTCTTGCTTGATCGTTATGGATAGAGGCCGGAATCCTGAAGCCCCAGCGTTTCGTCCCATCCCTGCAGGATGTTGAACGCTTGGATGGCCTGGCCGGCGGCGCCCTTGACCAGGTTGTCGAGGGCGGCCATCAGCGTGGCCGTACCACTCCGCGGATCGGCAAAGGCCGAGACCTCACAGAGGTTGGCGCCTCGGGTATGCAGTGGATTCGGCGATTGTCCCGGGTCCAACACCCGCACGAACGGCTCGTTCTTGTAGAAGTCCCGATAGAGCGCCGTCAGCTGTTCCGTGGTGCGGGCCTGCGGCAGGTGCACGTAGGCGGTGCTGAGGATGCCCCGCGTCATGGGTACCAGATACGGGGTGAACGAGACGGTCATGCCAAGCTCCTGTTCGATCTCCGGGATGTGGCGGTGTGCCCCCAACTTGTACGCTTCGATGGACTCGTTCGCTTCCGGGAAATGATAGGGGAGGGCTGGGGTGCGTCCCGCGCCGGAGATCCCCGATTTCGCGTCGATGATGACTGGCTCGCTCAGCAACCGGTGCGCGACCAGCGGTGCCAGCGAGAGGACCGCTGCGGTCGGGTAGCATCCAGGCGTGGCGACCAGGGTGGCCGATCGGATCGCGTCGCGGTGCAGCTCGGGCAAGCCGTAGACGGCGATTTTTAGAAGGTCCGGGCAGGGATGCGTGGTCTGGTACCACGTTGCGTAGGCCTGCGCGTTTTTGAGACGGAAGTCGGCGCTCAGGTCGATGACCTTGCGGCCGGCCTTGAGGAACCGCTGTGCGGGGCCGGCTGACTTGGTATGGGGCAGGGCCAGGAAGATTGCGTCGGCCCTGGTGGCGATCCGGTCAGGGTCCAGGGCTTCGCAGAGCAGTTCCGGTCCCACAAGGTTGGGAAACAGCGACTGGACCGGCTTTCCCGCGGATTGCTCCGACGTGACGGCGCTGACCCGCACCTTGGGGTGGCGGAACAGGAGACGCAGGAGTTCCCCTCCCACGTAGCCACTGGCCCCGACTACTGCGACCGTTGTCATCCGGAAATGCTCCGAGTAATAAAAAAGGGAAGGCCGAGGGGCCTTCCCTTGTGAAAGGGTCGTCGCCCCTTTTATCGCTTCGAGAATTGGAAGCGCTTGCGCGCCCCCTTCTGTCCGTATTTCTTCCGCTCCTTCGTGCGCGAGTCCCGGGTGAGGAGCCCCTCCTTCTTGAGGATCGGGCGCAGCGCAGGATCCATCGTGGCCAAGGCCCTCGACAGGGCATGCCTGAGCGCGCCCGCTTGGCCGCTGTTCCCGCCGCCTTCGACCGTTGCCTTCACATCCAGCTTCCCCTGCAGGTTGGTGATTTCGATCGGATAGGTGACCGTCGACCGATGAGTCGCTCGTGGAAAATAGGAATCCAGGGCGCAGTCATTGATGATGAACTGGCCGGACCCCGCGCTGACCCAGGCTCGGCAGACGGCCCGCTTCCGTTTGCCCGTCGCGTTCGTTGCGTTGGTCATGGACATGGACGCGCAGTCTCCTCGTGGCAGATCAGATGGTCAACGCCTCAGGCCGCTGCGCCCGGTGCGGGTGGGTTGGACCGGCATACACGTTCAACTTGCGAGCCATCTTCTTGCCGAGCGTGGTCTTGGGCAACATGCCTTTAATGGCCCGTTCGAGCACCGCAGTAGGCTTGCGGCTCAGGACCTCCCTGACGGTTTCCGCCTTCAACCCGCCGGGGTAGCCCGAATGCCGGTAGTACGTCTTCGTCCGGACTTTGTCGCCGGTCAGGTGCACTTTTTCAGCATTGACGATGATCACGTGGTCGCCCGTGTCCACATGCGGGGTGAAGACCGGCTTGTGCTTGCCGCGGAGCACGATCGCGACCTGCGAAGCCAAGTGGCCCAGCGTCTTCCCATTCGCATCGACCACGTACCACTTGCGTGTGATATCCGACTTCTTGGCGGAATAGGTTCTCGTCATGCGGCTCCCATGCTTGCGCTAGACCGTGCCGCCGAACTCTTTTGATCCCAGCATCTTCAGCCAGGGGTCGATATTTTCCGGAGCGAGGTGGTCCAAAACTTCTTGCGTGACGTAGATCGGGCTGCTGGTCCGCAGGGCCAACGCGATCGCGTCGCTCGGTCGGGAGTCCACCGTCAATTCCGATTGCTTGTCCGACTGCTTGCTCTTCAGGTAGATCGAGGCGTAGTACGTGTTGTTCTTGACGTCGGTCACGACGACCTTCGAGATCGCCAAGCCCAGTTGCTCGGTCAGGTTCCGGATCAGGTCGTGGCTGAGCGGCCGTGGCGGAACCACTCCTTCCAGGGCCAGCCGGATGGCCGTCCCCTCGGCGACGCCGACCCAGATGGGCAGGGTGTTGGTCTTGCTCTCGTCCTGCAAGATGACCACCTGGCTCTCCGAGTTGGGGACGGCGTCAGGCATCACGCCCTGCACCGTTAGCTTGACCAACGTGCTCTCCATCGCGTCGCGTGATTCTTCGACCATTACCGCAGTGCTGGACCCATGTTATTCGTCATCAGCGGGAGTCGGCTGTTTGAGACCGGGAACCGTAACTGACAGGGATGAGTGACCGATTACGCGTCGTACTTGCCGAAATCCTCGGGCTTGAGATTCTCCAACCAGCGGTCCATGTCCTCGCTACTGTTCTTGCGGATGACATTGTCGTTGACGAACACGGGGGCTTTCGATCGCAAGGCCAGGGCGATCGCATCGCTGGGCCGGGCGTCGATCGAGTACTCCGAGTCCTCATACAGGAGATGGATCCTGGCATAGTAGGTGTTGTCCTTGAGGTCGGTGACCACCACGCTGATGACCTTGGCGTCGGCTGTCTCCAGAACGACTTTCATCAAATCATGGGTCATCGGCCTGGGGGTCGTGATCCCCTCCATGGCAAAACTGATGGCGCTGGCCTCAGGCTTGCCCACCCAGATGGGGAGCATCTCGGTGTTGCTCTCATCCCGGAGTATGACGATATAGGCATTCGTATAGGGGTCAAACATCAACCCCCGGACATGCATCTGAGTCAGCATGCAACACCCTAGAAAGGCGTACCCATACCCACCACTCCTACCACTTCCACATCTCCCTTGTCAATCGGCCTATTGCGGCTGTTGCTCCGGTTTCGGCAGTTTCAAGAAATTCAGCATCTGTTCCCTGACCAAGGCGCGTCCACTCTCGTCGCCGAGGTTCACATGGTATTCATTAATGACCATCACACGCATTTTCACCCATTCCGCCCAGCACGGCGCGCAGATATTCGCCTTCACCTGGGTCTCAAGCTTGCCCAAGAACAGCGGCTCGGTGATCGCTTCCCCTTGGTTTCCGCAACGGACGCATTGGACCTGTGCCATACCTGGATCCCTCCGGCGCGATTCTAACATAGCCTTTGACGAAAAAGAACATGCGACCCATTTGAACGCCGCTCAGCCAAGACTTCGCGATTTCTCACCCGCCCGCCCCGGACGCGCCGAGACGCGTCCTTTTCCCATGGGAAGCCGCAGGCGCTCCTACTTACCTTGACGCCTTGGAGGGCGCATGCTAGAAACGGCGTGGCGACCTGTCGGCGCCCGGGTGGCGAAATGGCAGACGCAGCGGACTCAAAATCCGCCGGTGGCGACACCATGGGAGTTCGACCCTCCCCCCGGGCACCACGCAACTCCCCCCAAGTCTCTCGTTTTCCGGCAATTTAACCCCTTGACACAACTTTGGGGCGTGCGCTATAGTGCGATCCACCTTTCGATTGAGTAGGGGTATCTGCTCAGGCGCAAGTGGCGGCGTTCAGGCGTCGTCGGAACTTATTATTATTTCCTGGAGGGAGGTGAACGCTATGATACGGGTCTTAACAATCAGTGCAGTTGCCCTTTTCTCCATCATGTTGGTTGTCGGGGAGACGGTGGCCCAAGAGCGGTCGGTCTTGCAGGAGGGTTTTTCCGGGATCGGAACCGGCAAGATCGGGAGCGGTCCGGGTGGTGGGATTGATAACGCGTCAATGCGCGAACTGCTGTCGAAGCCCGAGACGATCTATGGCCGTCTCTGGGGCAAGGATCTTCCCGGCGGGAAGATCTACGTCGAAACAGGCGGTGGGTCGCTGGTCACGCTGCGGATTGGCCCCAAGACTAACATAGAGAACGTGAAGGGAATCGACCTGGGCAACGATGTTGAAGTGCAGGCCGAGCGGCAGTATCGGAAGCTTGGAACTGGAGCTTTCGCCGCCGATGTTCCCGAAGGGGATGCCTACATCTTGGATTTGAGCATCATCCGCCAGGCCGTCACCCCGACCCAGTTAGTGCCGCAGGCCGGCTATCAGCCGGACACAGATCGCGGCATCAACGCCACGAGCAGCTCGACTCTGGGTGGAGTCGGTGGGCAGTGCTGGAACTGCTATCCACCGGATTCCGGGTACGGGACGGATTACGAGAAGGGCGAGAAGAAGAAATAATTAGCGCGAGCGGTTCGGTGTGGCGACGCGCGTACACACCGGATCAGTGAGTTCTCCAGATCAGGCGGTGGTCGAAAGACCACCGCCTGATTGTTTTTCAGCCCCGTAGCGTCTTCAATCTTCTTCACGTTCGTGATCCTGGCCGGCGTCTTTTCCTGGCTCCGACCGTCTCCTCTTTGCGGCCCCTTCGACCACGAGGGTGATTTCGCCTTTCGGGGGACGGCTTCGGACCAGCGCGATCAGCTCCTCCAGGGTCCCCCGGTGAAATTCTTCGTAGTGCTTGGTCAGTTCCCGGGCCAGCACCGCCCGCCGATTGCCCAGGCCCGCAAGGAGCGAGGCCAGCAGCTTGTCGATGCGATGGGGGCTCTCGAACAAGATCACGGAGGCAGGGTCCTCGCGGAAACGCGTAATCCGCTTCGCCCGGGGTCCCTCTTTGCGCGGCAGGAAGCCTTCAAAGCGAAACGAGTCGGTGGGGAGGCCGGACCCCGCAAGGGCGGCCAAGACGGCCGAGGGGCCCGGAACCGGCACCACCCGGATGCCTGCCTCGATCGCGCGAGTGATCAAGAAGAATCCGGGATCGGACACGACAGGCGTGCCCGCGTCGGAGACGAGGGCGACATCGGTACCCGCTTGCAAACGCTCGAGCAGCACAGCGGTTTTCTCCTCCTTGTTGAAGTCATGATAGCTGGTCAGGGACGTGTGGATGCCGAAATGCGTGCAGAGCTGTTTGGTGTGACGGGTATCCTCCGCGGCGATGACGCCGACTTCCTTGAGCACGCGTACCGCGCGGACCGTCATGTCCTCCAGGTTCCCGATCGGGGTGCTGACGATATAAAGGGTGCCAGGCATGATTGAGGCCGCATCCTAGCCTAATTGCCACGGCGCAGCCAAGGCGGCGTTATGCTAAGATGCCGACCTGGTCGCGCGAGAATCTTGGCATGGAACTGAAAGATCGAGTCGCGCTGGTCACCGGAGGCGGGACGGGGATTGGTCTAGCGATCGCCGTGGCTTTCCTACGCGAAGGCGCTCGGGTGGCGATCGGTTCGCGGAATCCTGTTCATCTGAAGGAGGGAAGCAAGGCCGCCCGTGCGGCCGGTCGTGAAGTCCTGCCCCTCCCGTTGGATGTCACCGATCCGGCCTCGGTGCGCAGCGCGGTTGACGCGGTGGTGAGCCGGTACGGCCGGATGGATATCTTGGTGAACAATGCCGGGGTCTCCGGTCGGACCCCCATGACTGATCCGGATGACACTCGCTGGCACGCGATCATTCAGACGAACTTGACGGGCGCCTACCTGTGTTCCAAGCAGGCCTTGCGCGTTATGAAGGACGGAGAACACGGACGGATCATCAATCTCTCGTCCGTCCTTGGGCGGTTTGGCGTGCCCGGCTATGCCGCGTACTGCGCCGCCAAGCATGGGATCATCGGCTTGACAAAGGCCCTCGCGCTCGAAGTGGCGTCACGCGGGATCACCGTCAACGCAATCTGTCCGACCTGGGTGGACACGGACATGGCCCGGCAGGGGATCACCGAGTCCGCAGCTGTCCGCGGCGTGAGCGCCGAGGAGTTTCGTCGCCAGGCGGTCAAGGCGATCCCGATTCAGCGTATGGTCGAGGCTTCAGAAGTCGGCGCCCTGGCCGTGTACCTCGCTTCTCCGCGAGCCGCCGGGATTACCGGTCAGGCGTTGAACATCTGCGGAGGTGCGACGGCGGGCGCGGGCGGCTGAGCGCATCAGCCGTCGTAGCGGCCTGGTTTGCTTGACTCTTCTCTCGTGCGGTCACTATAATGATTTCCTCGAAATTCAGCGGACTTGTGGGGCCATGAACGTTCTCTTTTTCGAGGTCACGCTGCTCTTCTATTTTCTGGGCACCACTCTGTTTTTAGTCCAGTTGGCCGGAAGGTGGGAGGGCATCTGGAAGCCCGCTTTTGTCGTGGCCGGGATCGGCTTCTTCTTTCATACCTTGGCCCTGGTGTCCCGGATGATCGAAGGAGGACATATCCCCTTGACCTCGATGCACGAAGCCCTGTCGTTTTTTTCCTGGGCCTTGGTCATGTTCTTCCTGGTCGTCGAGCTCCGGTATCGTGTGCACATTCTGGGCTCCTTCATCCTGCCGATGGCCTTCGTCTCCCTCATCTCGGCTGCCGCCTTGCCCAAGGAGATCCGGGTGCTGGAGCCGATCTTCCGCAACGTGTGGATGCATGTGACGCTTTCCCTGCTGGGCACCGTCGCCTTTGCGGTCGCGTTCGTCGCGGGCCTGATGTATCTGATCCAGGAGCACATGCTCAAGTCCAAGCACCTCGACGGTCTGTACCACAAGCTCCCGGCCCTTGATTTCCTGGACGAGCTGAACGGCAAAGCGATCTCCTTCGGGTTTCCGCTGCTGACCTTGGGGATCATCACCGGTGCGTTGTTCGCGGAGTTCGCGCGCGGCTCCTTCCTGAACTGGAACGCCGAGCAGATCGGGGCACTGGGGACGTGGCTGTTCTACCTGATCGTGTTGCTGGGGCGCGTCACGGTCGGCTGGCGCGCGAAGAAAGCGGCGTATTTGACGGTCGTCGGATTTGCCGGCGTGGTCTTCACGCTGGTGGGCGTGATTCTGAAGGGGCAGCATCCCTTCGCGTAGCCGATGAATATCATCGCGGTCGGATTGAACCATCGGACGGCGCCGGTCGAACTCCGGGAGCGGTTTGCCGTGCCCGAAAGTCATCTGCCGGAAGCGCTGGCGCGGCTGAAGCGGTGGCCGGGGATTGACGAGGGGGTCATCCTCTCGACGTGCAATCGGGTCGAGTTGTACGCCGTCGTCAAGGAGACCGCGCATGGCGTCGAGTCGCTGAGAGACTATCTGGTGACACTCGCCTCCGATATCGGCTGGGAGCGGCTGGAGCCCCATCTCTATTGCCTGGACGGGGCGGAGGCCATCCGTCATCTCTTCCGCGTCGCGGCCAGCCTCGACTCCATGGTAGTGGGGGAGCCGCAGATCCTCGGGCAAGTCAAGGAAGCCTACGACGTGGCCTTGACCCACAAGGCGACGGGGGTGGTGCTGAACAAGGTGATGAAGAAGGCCATCTCCGTCGGAAAACGGGTGCGCACCGAAACGGGTATCGCCGAGCATGCCGTGTCGGTCAGTTACGCCGCCGTCGAACTGGCGAAGAAGATCTTCCAGAACCTGTCGGAGAAAACGGTCCTCCTCGTCGGGATCGGCGAGATGGGCAAACTGGCGGCCCGCCATCTCATCGGCGCGGGCGTGCGCCACGTGATGATCGCGAACCGGAACTACGAACGCGCCATCGATGTGGCCACCCAGTTCAACGCGCTGCCCGTGCCCTTCAGCCAGGTCCATCATGAAATGGCAGGCGCCGACATCGTGCTCTGCGCGACGGCAGCGGACGCTTACGTGATCGGGCCCGATGATGTCCACCGGGCTTTGCGGTCCCGCAAGAACCGCCCCATGTTCCTGATCGACATCTCGGATCCCCGCAACATCGACCCTGCGGTCGGTTCGCTCGACAACGCCTACCTCTACAACATCGACGACCTGCAGAGTCAGGTCGTGACGAACCTGGGACAGCGGGGGCTGGAGGCGCTCAAAGCCGAAGACATCGTCCGGGTGGAAGTGCCGCCGGTGGTCGTGTGGCTGAAGTCGCTTGAGGTCGTGCCGACCATTGTGGCGTTGCGCCGCAAGGCCGACAGCATCCTCCGGGAGGAAATCGACCGGATCCTGGCCAAGTTGGGGCCGTTGTCCGCCCGGCAGCGCGAACTGGTCGAAGAGCTTGCGACCGCGATCACGAACAAACTCCTGCACGGCCCGCTCATTGCGCTCAAGGCCGAGGCCGATTCTTCGAACGGTGCCCTCTTTGCGGAGACTGCGCAACGCCTCTTCGATCTCGAAAAGGAGCTGGAATGTATCGCCAAGGCACAATCGAGCGAGCAGGAGCGCGGATGAGCGACACACCCCGTCCTCGCGTCTTTACCTGCCCCCGCTGCAAGGAGTCGTACCTGGGGGGACCGCACGAGCAGTTACCCGATTGCCCCCACTGCGGGCACGACTATCGGAGTCGGGAAGGCTTCAGGTTCGATCTTCTCTTTCTGATGATTCTGATCGTCGCCATGGTCGGATTCCTGCTGCTCACGTCCAATTACAGGAGCGGAGTCGCAGGGTCGTCACAGCCCCAGGCGGTCCAGGAGGACCGACCGGAGAAGCTCCCGGGTCGGTAGCAAGGAGGTCGAGAAGTACCCGATGGCGCAGGCGGTTCGAGAGCTGGTGATCGGCACCCGCAGGAGCAAGCTGGCTCTCTGGCAAGCCGAGTGGGTGCATGCACGCCTGCGTGAGCTGGAGCCTGAGCTCGCGGTGTCGCTCAAGCGGATTAAGACGGCCGGGGACAAGATCCTCGACACGCCGCTGGCCGCCATCGGGGGCAAGGGACTGTTCGTCAAGGAAATTGAAGACGCCCTGTTGCGCGGTGAGATCGATCTGGCCGTGCACAGCATGAAGGATGTCCCGACGCGTCTGCCGGCTGGGCTCGAGATCCTGGCGATTCCGGAACGGGAAGATCCACGGGATGTCCTCATCACGCTCAACAAAGCGCCCCTCGAGCGGCTCGTGCCGGGATCCCGGATCGGGACCAGCAGCCTGCGACGCCAGGCGCAACTCCTGCACTACCGCCCCGATCTATCCATCCAGATCTTGCGCGGCAATCTGGATACCCGGCTGCGGAAGCTTGAGGCCGGCGAGTATGACGGGATCATCCTGGCGGCGGCTGGCATCAAGCGGTTGGGCTGGAGCGATCGCGTGACCGAATACCTGTCGCCGGATGTCTGCCTGCCGGCCATCGGGCAGGGCGCCTTGGCGCTCGAGGGCCGCACGGATGACGGATTTGTGCGGGAGGTGGTCTCGCAACTGGATCACCCTCCGACCCGGATGGCGGTGACAGCCGAGCGGGCACTCCTGGAGCGATTGGAAGGCGGGTGTCAGGTCCCCATCGCGGCGCACGCCGTGATCACGAACGGCACCTTGACACTGGACGCGCTCATTGCCGGGGTGAATGGGCATCGCCTGGTGCGCGATTCGCTCCAAGGCCCCATGCGCGACGCGCATCGGCTCGGCGTGCAGCTGGCGGAGCGGTTGCTCGCGCGCGGGGGCGACGAGATTCTCAAGGAGATCGACGGAAGGGCCTGATGAAGACCGGCAAAGTCTATCTGGTGGGCGCCGGGCCGGGGGACCCGAAGTTGTTGACCCTTCGCGGAAAGGAATGTCTGGAGCAGGCCGAGGTGATCATCTACGATTACCTCGCCAACCCGGTGCTGCTGGAGCACGTGCGGCCCGAGGCCGAGCGGATCTACGTGGGCCGGCGGGGCCGCGGGGAATACGGCGATCAAGCGGAGATCAACCGGCTGATGATCGACCGCGCACGGGCCGGCAAGATCGTGGTGCGATTGAAAGGGGGCGATCCCTTCGTATTCGGCCGTGGCGGGGAGGAGGCTGAGGCGGTCGCCGAGGCCGGAATCCCCTTTGAGGTGGTGCCGGGCGTCACCTCGGCTGTCGCAGCCCCGGCCTATGCCGGCATCCCGGTCACGCACCGCACGCTGGCCTCAAGCGTTGCCTTGGTCACCGGCCACGAGGATCCGCTGAAGCCGTCGCCGACGGTCGAATGGGACCGCTTGGCCTCGACGAGTGGCACGGTCGTCTTCTTGATGGGGATGAAAAATTTGCCGGCGATTGTCGCGCACCTGACTGCGTCCGGCCGTCCGGCGACCACTCCGGTAGCCTTGATCCGGTGGGGCACGCGAGCCGAGCAGCGCACCGTGATCGGAACCCTGGCAGACATCGTGCGCAAAGCGGATGAGGCGAGGCTGGAACCTCCCACCGTCATCGTGGTAGGCGAGGTCGTACGCTTGCGCGAGAAGCTCAACTGGTTCGAGTCCCGGCCGCTGTTCGGCATGACGGTGCTCGTCACGCGCCCTCGCGAGCAGGCGGGAGAATTTGTCGACCTGCTGGCTGGCTCTGGCGCCCGCGCTCTCACTATGCCGGCGATTGCGATTGTCCCGCCCGCCGATTGGGGCCCGCTCGATCGGGCGATTGCCGACCTTGCGCGGTACGACTGGGTGATCTTTACCAGCGTCAATGGCGTGCGGTTTTTCTTCGACCGACTGCACGTCCTCGGTCGGGACGCACGTGCCTTGGGACGCGCACGGTTCTGTGCGATTGGACCACGGACAGCCGGGGCTTTGGCAGGGCAGGGATTCAAGGCTGACTTGGTACCCGAAGAGTATCAAGCGGAAGGGGTACTGGGGGCACTCAAAAAGGAAGACGTGAAAGGCGCTCGGATTCTCATTCCACGCGCCGAGGTGGCACGGGACCTCCTGCCGGAGGAGCTGCGAGCCCGAGGAGCCGACGTGACGGTGGCGGTCGCCTACCGCACAGTCCGTCCGGAGGCGGATGGGGCGGTATTGAAGGAGCGGCTCCGCCGTCATGAGGTTGACGTGGTCACGTTTACGAGTTCGTCCTCGGTCCGCAACTATGTCGAACTGTTCGCCGACAGGACCGAAGCGTCCGCCTTGACGGCGAACGCGGTTGTGGCCTGCATCGGTCCGATTACGGCGGAGACCGCGGAGTCGTACGGGCTCACGGTGGGGATCCGGGCGAAGGAGAATACCATCCCGGCACTGGCGGAGGCCATCGTCGGCCATTTCATTCATCGTGTGATGCGTGAGTCTTCATTCACTGCACAGGAGGGAAGGAGGGGGCAGCATGGTGCCGGTTAAATCGGTGATGGTCCCGGTGGAAAAAATCCGGAAGGTGGATCGGGATACGACAATCACAGCGGCGGCAGTACAGTTGCGGGACCACAACATCGGGAGTCTGTTCATCACGAAGGGGAGCGAGATCATCGGGATCCTGACCGACACGGATATCGTCCGTCGGTGCGTGGCCGGCGGGCTTGATCCGGCCAAGGCCACCGTCGAGCAGATCATGTCGGCGCCGGTGCTGATGATCGACGAGAACAAGACGCTCCTGGACGCGAACGATCGCATGGCCCAATCCCACGTGCGCCATTTGGGCGTCTCGCGCAGCGGAAAGCTCGTGGGCATGCTCTCCGTTCGGGACCTCGTGGTCTTCTTGACCAATCTGCCGCGCAAATAGGAGCGCGCCCATGCCCTTTCCACAAGACCGATTGCGCCGCCTGCGGGCGACAGCCGGGTTCCGTCGTATGGTACGGGAGACGCGGTTGTCGGTGGACAACCTGATTGCCCCATTCCTCGTTGTTGAGGGTCGCGACGTCCGCCTGCCGATCGTCTCCATGCCCGGGCAGTGGCGGGTGTCCGTGGATCATCTGATCAAGGACGCGGGGGAGGTCCACGCCTTGGGTGTGCCGGCCGTCCTGCTGTTCGGCATCCCTGCGCGCAAGGACGAGATCGGCAGCGAGGCGTGGGCGCCAGATGGCATCGTGCCGCGCGCGGTCCGCGCGGTGAAAGACCGGGTTCCCGACGTGATGGTGATCACCGATGTCTGCGTTGATGAGTATACGACGCACGGCCATTGCGGCATCGTGAAAGACGGCCAGGTCGTGAACGATGAGACGCTGGTCTGTCTGCAGAAGATGGCTCTCAGCCATGCTCGGGCCGGTGCTGACATGGTGGCGCCGTCCGATATGATGGATGGCCGCGTCGGGGCGATCCGGCAGGCGCTGGATGGCGAGGGCTTCTCCCATGTGCCGATCCTCGCGTATGCCGCCAAGTTTGCCTCCTGCCTGTACGCGCCGTTCCGGGAGGCGGCGGACTCTAGCCCGAAGTTTGGGGACCGCCAGTCCTATCAGATGGATCCAGCCAACCTGCGTGAGGCGCTTCGGGAGATCGAGCTGGACATTCAGGAAGGAGCCGACATCGTGATGGTCAAGCCTGCGCTGCCGTGTTTGGATGTCGTCCATGCGGCGCGCCAGGCCTTCGACCGGCCGATTGCAGCCTATCAGGTGAGCGGGGAGTACTGCATGATCAAGGCGGCGGCTCAGCTCGGATGGCTGGATGAACGGCGGGCCATGCTCGAGACCTTGCTGTCCATCCGTCGAGCCGGTGCCGACCTGATCCTGACCTATTTTGCCAAGGAAGCCGCCCGGGCCTTGCACGAATGAAGGTGCTGGAACGCCTCCAGGATTGCGCAGGCTTGCGGTTTCCGGTCGTGACCATCGGCAATTTCGATGGTGTGCATGTCGGGCACCAGGCCGTGTTGAAGTTGGCCAGGGACCGGGTCCGGTTGCGACAGGGCACTGCCGTCGTGCTGACCTTCGAGCCGCATCCCCTCCGGGTGCTGGCGCCTGGCATGGAGCTCAAGTTTCTGAGTGATCCTGAGGAGAAACTGGCCCTCCTCGAAGAAGCCGGCGTGGATGTCGTGGTTCGCCTGCCGTTTACGCGTGAGTTCGCGGCGCAGACGCCCGACGAGTTCATGGCTCAGGTCTTGCAAGATGGGCTGGGAACCCGGGAGTTGTTTGTGGGGCAGAACTTCCGGTTCGGCAAGGAGAGGCTCGGGACTATCCAGACTCTGATGGAAGCGGGCCCCCGACTTGGTTTTACCGTGCATGCCATTTCGCCGGTAGTGCTGGAGGGCGCGCCGGTGAGTTCGACCCGGATCCGCGATCTGGTGCAGGCCGGGGCGATGGCGGAAGCGGCCACCTTGCTGGGGCGGCCGTATACGCTACGGGGTACCGTGATCCATGGAAACCGGCGCGGCGGGGAGTTGGGGTACCCGACGGCAAATCTGCTCCCCCCGGAGGGGCGCGTGCTCCCGCCGGACGGGGTGTACGCGACCCAGCTCAAGATGGACACGCAGACGTGGGGCGCGGTGACGTACATCGGCACGCGGCCGACCTTCGGTGAAGGAGTGCGGATGATTGAAACCTATCTCTTGGACGGCGGACGTGACCTGTACGGGTGTCGCGTGACGATCCTGTTTCACGAGCGTCTGCGGGGCGATCAGACGTTCGAATCAGCGGACTATCTAGCTCGGCAAATTGCGGCCGATGTGGCCCGCACGCGTGATATCCTGCGGGGGCTGTCCGGCGCGCCGGCCCGGCCGTCGTCATGAAGGTGGAGCGGATGGCGCTCAGGCACGGTACCGCCCCTCATCCTGTTTTCCGGCAGGTGGCGGCGACCATCCGGCAAAAGAAGCTGCTCCGTCCTGACAACCGCGTACTCGTGGCCGTCTCCGGCGGAGCCGATTCCGTGTGCCTGCTCAGGGTCCTGTACGAGATGCGGCAACGGGGCATCTTGCCTGGACTCGACCTGCATGTCGCCCATGTCAATTACGGTCTGCGCGGCGAGGAGTCGGAGAAGGATGAGGCACACGTTCGAGATCTGGGGAAAATGTTGAACATCCCCGTGCATGTTAAGCGGGCGCACCTGGTGCCACGACCGGGGCAGACCGTGCAGAGCCAGGCTCGGGACGCGCGCTACGCGTTTTTTGCACGCGTGCGGCGGGAATACGGCCTGACCGCCGTGACGACCGGCCACACGGCCGATGACCAGGCTGAAACCGTCCTGCTCTGGCTGTTGCGTGGTTCGGGAACGAGTGGCCTGGCCGGCATTCCAGTACAACGTAGCGATGGCATCATTCGCCCGCTTCTGGACGTGACCCGGGAACAGGTCCTGGACTATCTAGCCTCGCGTGGGATTGCCTACCGCACGGACGCCTCCAATGCGATGCGGATCTACCGCCGCAATCGGGTCCGACATGAGATCATGCCTCTCTTGCGCACGTTCAATCCCCGGATTGTGCAGGGTCTGGCCCGCGCGGCCGAGATCCTTGCGGCGGAAGCCGCTCTCCTGGATGATCTCGAGCGGGAGCGGTGGAAGGCGGTGGTGAAGGACGTCGCCCCTGGTCGTGTGGTCTTGCAGGGCGAGCGGCTGGCGCAAGAACCGCTCGGGCTCCAGCGGCGGCTGATCCGGCAGGCGCTGAGCGTGGTCGTGACGGAACTTTCGTCACAGTGGGGCGGAGCGGTGTGGAGGGACAGGCCGATGCTGGTGCGAACTGGGTCATCGGCGTGCCGCTGTTGATTCCCGGAGCGGTCCAACTCGGTGAAGAGGGCCCGCGCCTCCTCGCGCTCGAGGGCTGCGGGCCTGTCAAAGGCCGAGCCGATGGTCGCTCTGTGTTGGCCGTGGACGCGGCCCGGCTGGGTGGTCCGCTGACAGTGCGGAACTGGCGGCCGGGAGACTGGTTCTGCCCATCTGGAATGAGGGGGCATCGCAAGAAGTTACAAGACTTCTTTGTGGATCAGAAAGTTCCGCGAAAGCGGCGCGCAGAAGTTCCGCTGGTGATAGTGCCGGCGGGCATCGTCTGGGTGGTTGGGTATCGGGGGGATGAGCGGTTCCTGGCTGGGAAGACGACCACCCGCGTCGTGACGCTGAAGCTGGTGAAGGAATAAGGAATAATGGTGCCAGGCGTGGAAGGCATCTTCGGCAAACCCATTGTCACCCAGGAAGAGATGCGGACGCGCATCCGGGAACTGGGACGACAGATTACGGCTGATTACGCCCAGAAGGACCTGATCCTGGTCGGGGTTCTGAAGGGCGCCTTTGCCTTCTACGCGGATCTGGCTCGGGCAATCCGCCTTCCCCTCCGGGTGGATTTCGTGGTGGTCTCCAGCTACACGAGACGCTCGAAGTCGTCGGGGAAGATCAAGGTGTTGACCGAATTGACGGAGGATATCGCCGGTCG
Organism: Nitrospirota bacterium; assembly: GCA_005877565.1. Taxonomy (GTDB): domain Bacteria; phylum Nitrospirota; class Nitrospiria; order Nitrospirales; family NS-4; genus NS-12. The sequence continues at coordinate 80 of VBOK01000079.1, read as the reverse complement.
GGACGTGTTGCTGGTCGAGGATATCGTGGACTCCGGCCGCACCATCCAGCACCTTCGGAAAAAACTCGGCGCCAAGAAAC
>VBOK01000148.1 GCA_005877565.1 Nitrospirota bacterium | reverse complement strand
TATCGCCCAGGCTTGCTAACTTCGCCCAGCACAAAGATGCTGTAGCTGTTAACCTCCTTCACCACGATGGATACTTGTGGATTCTCCTTAAATTCCTTCAGCTTTGCCGAGATCTCCTCCGTGAGCTGCGCCGGCGTCCTTCCGACCGCGGCGGCTTCGCCGATGAGCGGGAGCGAGATCCGTCCGTCAGGTCGGACCGCCACCACTTTCGAGAGATCCTGGTTCTTCCAGACGGTGATCTCCAGAACATCCTCCGGGCCGATGATGTAGTCCCGCGTGACGATGAGCGGGGACTTCTCCGCACCATTAGCACGGGTGTCAGGACTTGCTCCGGCCGGCTGTCCCGCTGGAGGCTTCTCTTTGCCGGTAACTCCGCCGGTTTGACTCTCCGTAGGCTGTGACAAGGCATCCCCCGGCCAGAGCCACATTAGACACATCGAAAGCACGAATACTGTCCGTCCTGCTGTGATTTTCATCTGTTCAACCTGCTTGGTCGTCCACTTACGCCTCTTACAACAGAAACTTCACGCCGGCAAAATAGATTCCGGGGAACGTCGCGAACGGGAGCTTCCGCATCCAACATACTTCGGCCAGCGTCGGCGTCTTGGCCATATGGACCGGCGTCGGCACCTGGATCTTCAGGACCTGATTGACCTGCGGCTGATGGTCCATCATCAGCAGCATGCCGCCTGAGCTGACGTTGAGCGAGAGCGCCTTTCCTTGACGGGCCACGCGCGCTTCCGGTGATTCCTGTTCGTGAGACGTGTCCAAGTCGTAGAGCACGTCGTAGCGGATGGGTCGGAACAGCGCAACGCGTTCCGCGTGTTGCTGATGACTCGCCGCGACAGGCCACTCCCAGTCAGTGATGTTCTCATCCATTTCATCTGAAGGTTCCAACGTTCCCCCCATGATGCTCCTCATATAATCGAGATGTGAGTCCATGCTCGCTCCAGCGAAAGTTCCTACTGAAGCCGAGCCCTACCTCAGCCTGTGGTCGCAGACCGTCTGCACGCATGGACAGCCTCGGTCTCGCTGTCATCACACCTCCTCGCCTATTGTTGGCGCACCCCCCCTCCTCACCGGGAACTCCATGGGAAAGCTCCTGCACGTGGGTTAAACAGGCTGTATGGAGGCAAATTGGGGGCATTCGAACTACAACCAATTGATAATAAAGAAAATCAAATGTCACACATGGTGCAGGAGCGTCAACTTCCTGAATAGGTTAGTGGGTATCCAGCGCACGCCGGACACTAAAAGAACGAGGCGAGAAGAGCAATTCCTATTATGTAGGTAGAGCTATACGAAGGGGGGGGTTGACTCCCCTAGTAGGTTAGGCTTACTCTTACCGCCGAAGGGGGGGGTTGACTCCCCTAGTAAGTTAGGCTTACCCTAACCGCCCCTACTCCTAGGATCTCTTACTTGCGGTGGAGGAAACTATGGAAACGAAGGTTGACACGATGCTCCAGACCGAAGAGCTGCCAGTTTCATCTGACTTTATTGAGGAAATTGTCGAGCAGCGCGTCGGCCCGGGAATTCTGCTGCTATCGCCAGCGTTGCAACTGATGCATATGAATCGGCAGGCCGTGGAGCTGAGCGGGAAAATTATGCGGGCACAGAACGGGAAGGTAGCAACGGGCGTGCTCCCGAAGGCTGTCACCGAACTGTGCGACGAAATCATCACGGAGCTCCAAGTCAGAACCGATGCGAAGGACTGGGAACAGGTGCAGATCAGGCGCTTGGTAAGCACCCCGAATCCGCCCGTGCTCCTTCGGGCCTTCGGGTTTCCCGATCGCGGGGGCGCCCAACGGGCTCGGATCCTCATCATCATGGAGGAGGTCGCCCAGCGCAAAGAACGTGGCCCCGAGAAGGCGCGGGAGAGGTTCCGTCTCACCGCACGCGAGCATGGGGTGGTCCTCAATCTAGCCAAAGGGCATACGAACAAGGAAATCGCGAACACGCTCGCCATTACCGAACAGACGGTCAAAGAGCACATCAAACACATCATGGAGAAAACCCGCAGCACAACGCGCACGGGCATCCTCGCGCGGATTTTCAATTCCTGACCGGCACCTCTCGACCGCTGCGCCGACCAGTCCCAGCATTGAGCCCCCCACCGAGGCCACCTCCTTCTCCTCATCATTTTTTAAAGCAGCATACGTGCCTATCCATAAGCTGCTGAAAACACAAATAATTCCATAAGCAGATTTTAAGAACTGTAAAAAAACCTGACTGTAGCGACTCACCTGTAACAAGGAGAGCATCGAAGGAAATATGAGAAAACAACCAGTTACGTATCTTTTTATCATAATGGTAACTGTCAAGTTTTCTTTCAGGGCTCTCCCTTCCTAGGCTCCAGCTAATCCAGTCAATGTTTATAGTGCATTTTTCGCCCACAGATTCAGGTGCTTAACGGATTGAGCCACGGTGTCCGTCATCTTAATCTGCGTGAGAGAATAGGGTGGAGTGCTGTGATAATAGTTGGAGTAAGGCACATCATGGGAGGAGACTATGGAACTTTCAAATGAAAAAGATGAGAACTCCAATGGCTGGGACTGGCCTGTCGCGGAGAGCAGTCAGCAACACGCAGAACGCATTGCGCTGTTACAACCCATCATCTACGACGCGCTCTACGGCATCGACACGTCTCACGAACAGAAATCACCGGACCTGCGCATGGCCCATAAAGGAAAGGCGCTCTCGGTCAACGTCAGCTCAGGTGGCATGCTGCTGATGATGGACCATCAGCCGCAGGTCAACCAGGCCTTGACGATCAGCGTGCCAACGCCGATCCATATGGCCAAGACGCCGACGCTGGCCGAAGTATGTTGGATGCGGAAGCTCCCGTTCGCGACGTTCCCCGGAATCTATTTTGCCGGCGTGAAGTTTCTGCTGTCAGGGACATGAACGGGAAGGTGGCACGCGGGCGCGTTCAACAGTGTTCAGATTCGTTCAGAAATGCTCCCACGACTGACGGCTCCAGCGAAGCCATGGTTCGTTGTAAATCAGCAACTTAACTGCGTACCCTCCAAAAGTACGAATCCATATGCCTACGCCTAGCTCTGTTTCAGGGCGTACATATGGTGTGGTAGACCCTCTTTAAATTTAAGGCGTTACGTACCGCAAAGTCGGTTTGCCCGATTCGGCATTATATTTGCTCATCATAAATAAAGAAAATAAGCGCGAGTGAAAACTTGGAAGTTACAGGTCAACTTTGATGAGAGCTGCTGATCTTCACAGGATCATTTCCTTTCTCACTGCTCAGGAGAGACCACCAGTCTCGCCGGTCCATCAGGACTGCAGCCGCGCCGAGCGTGTAACTTTCACAGAATATTGCCCCTATGAAATAAGTGAGTACCTGGGGTACGACGCAATCGCGATTCACCAAGGGGAGGCGCTCTCGGTCAACGTCAGCAGAGGGGGCATGCTGCTTCTGATGGACCAGAGCCCTCCGGTGCAGCAGGTGTTCGAAATTCAGGTGCCCGTTTCCACCACGGGCAAGACCCCGGGGCTAGTTGAAGTCTGCTGGACACGTCAGATTCCAATTGAAGACTCAGAGAGTAGGTACCTAGTCGGAGTTAAGTTCCTGTTCGACCCCCATGCCTGTTCCTAGTAACTGACCTTCCCCACTTAAGATTTGCGTAGTCAACCTCGCAGCATTCGGCACCACCACAAATCTCACTTGCCCGAATAAAACCTTGCGCGCACTCCAAAGCAAACCCTCCGCGAGGTGAGGGCGCAAGGCCTTGGATTAGGTCACGCAACACTTAACCATTCCGTAGGCTATTCCCTACAACCCCTACAACCAGCCCTTTTCATGTAAGTCGCCAACTGTCATCCAACCGCATGATATTTTTTAATAATTGGTGAAGGATAGGTCCTTCATGAGTGGCTGACACCCTGGCACCGGCCTTGCCTTGTTTTTCTTGAGAAAAGCATCTGGTCAGATACCAGGCCCTGAAACCCCGTTAGCCGAATAATAAGATTTAAGGGAGTCCACCACGCTCTCAGGAAACCGCTCGCTTGCCGGCCCAATCTGTTGGGCCGTGGTTGTCGAGTGCGTGCTCACTGTGCTCTGTGCTCTTGCGCCTGCCTTCTCAAGCGCCGCTCAGGTCACATTGTCCTGGGATCCCAACATCGACCCGGACCTGGCTGGGTATAAGCTCTACTACGGTACTTCCAGTGGGTCTTATCCATTCAGCGTGGATGTGGGGAATCAGACCAGCTACACGCTCTCAGGTCTCCTCGTAGGGCCAATCTATTATTTTGCCGCAACGGCCTATAATGTCGTCCGGAGTGAGAGTGGTTTTTCCAATGAGGTGAGCAAAGTCATTGCGCTTCCAGTGATCTCCTCGGTGTCGGCGTTCGACATCTCATCTGCTCAGGCCACGATCACGTGGGCCACCAACGTGGCCAGCGATTCGCAGGTGGATTATGGCCTGACAACCGCCTACGGCAGTTCGACGCCTTTGAACTCAAGCCTGCTTACGGCGCATGCTGTGACCCTGACCGGGTTGCTGGCCACGATCCCCTACCACTACCGCGTGAAGTCGAGCGATGCCGCCGGCAACTTGGCAGTGTCGGGCGATTTCACGTTGACGACGCTTGCGGGAGCCGTAGCCGATCTCACCCCGCCTGCTGTTGCCATGACGGCTCCCACCGCCGGCGCTACGGTCTCCGGTTCCGTCACCGTCGCTGCGAGCGCCACCGACAACGTGGGCGTGGTCGGGGTCCAGTTCAAACTGGATGGGGTGAGCCTCGGGGCTGAACTGACTGCCGCGCCCTACACCCTCTCCTGGACCACCACCACGACTACCAATGGGGACCATACTCTGACCGCTGTGGCTCGCGATGCCGCCGGCAACACCGCCACCTCCGCAGGGGTCAGCGTGACGGTAGCCAATGGCGCCACGACATCTGGCGGCGGGTCGGCCATCGGCACGGGTTTAGTGGGCTATTGGGCGTTGGATGACGGCACCGGCACGACGGCCATGGACTCCTCAGGCAATGGCAATACCGGGACCCTGGTGAACGGCCCCACGTGGACCGCCGGCAAGATCCAGGGGGCGCTCGCCCTGGATGGGCTCAGCCAGTATGTGACGATCCCGGGCACCGCCGCGCTCAATGCTTACCCCCTGACCGTGGCCCTGTGGATGAAGACGAGCGTGACGACCGGCATATCCGGCATCGTCAACAAATTTGCTTCGGGTCCGCTCAACGGCTACCAGGTGCTCATGAACGAGGGCAAACTCACGGCCTGGTACTTCAAGGACATCGCGAATTGTGTGTACGATGGGGGGGGCGGCGCATTCGCGGTCGCTGGGTATAACGATAACCAGTGGCATCACGTTGTGTTTGTGGTGGACGCGTCAGGCGGCACGTTGTATGTCGACGGCGTCCAGAAGAGCACCCTGCCGTGGACGGGCACGCCCACCGCCGCCTCGACGACCAATCCCCTCTCTCTCGGCGTCTATCCCGGCAGCGCATACTTTCCCGGCTCACTCGATGATGTGCGGGTCTATAACCGCGCGCTGAGCGCGGCTGAAGTTTCGACGCTTTACGGCGGGCGCTGACCCGCTGAGCAGCGACACCACCCCACCCACGGTCTCACTGACCGCCCTAGCCGCCGAGGCGGCGGGCGCCGGGCACGGTGCCTGATAAAGCCTTGCGCGCAATCGTTTGCGCCGTGTTTTGTAAGGAGGTTTTTAGAGGAGGAGACGGAAGGCGTGAGGGGAGGAGTCGTAAGGCGTGAGGGGTGAGGAGTAAGGCGAGGGACCGTGAGGCGGGAGGCGTAAGGCGAGAATGTAAGTGATGAGCAATGAGTTACGAGTGGCTCGGACTGCTCGTCTCCAGAGTTGCGCTCGTCTCGCGAGCCGCGCTGGCCCGCTTGACGCGCTCTAGATATTCTAGGAAGAAGGCCAGAAAAATCCCCAGAAATAGCGCAAGCACCCCGGCAATCACCATGTTGAGCCCGATGCGGGGCCTGCTCTTCTTCTCGGCTGGAACTCCCTGATCCAGGACCTGAACTGATGGAGTATCTCGCGCCTCTGCAATCTTAGCCTGTTCATACTGCGAAGTTAACATTGTATAGAGGGTTTCCTGCACTTTCACTTCGCGAAAGAGACGAGCATATTCTATAGCTAGAGACGGAACGGTAATGAATGCGGGGTGCATTCGGTCACCGGGCAGTTGTCCTTTGCCTCCCTTGCCGAACTCTAAAAGGGTCAGTTGTTTCTTCAACTCACCCAGGCTGGATCTCATTCTGACGACATCAGGGTTATCCAGCGTAAGATAGCCCTCCATCACCTGCAGTTGCACTTCAGTTGCGCTGATTTCGGCCTGAATCATGGCCGCTGCTTCAATGGCCGCTCTCCCCTGAGCTTCAAGATGCACCGCTTTGTTCTTCGTTTGAAATTCCCGCAACGCTTCTTCGGCCTTGACCAGATTAGTCTTTGTCTCAACCAGCCGTTTCTCGATGAAAACCCGATTCTGGCCTGATTTCGTCACATTTAAGGTTCGGTTGAGGCGATCCAGATTCGCGACATAGAAATTCGCGATGTCTGATGCGAGTTGAGGGTTCTTCGCTTCAACTGTCACTTTGATCACCTTCTCCTTCGAGACTTTGATCGTTGTATCACTTTCCAAATCCTTTCTCGCATCTTGCATGGTTTTGTCGTTGTACAACTTCATCAAATCGAACTGCTTGATGACCGCATCCGCCATGATTCGGGACTTCAACATGGCGACAAAGATGTCCGTCGGAGTAGCAGGCATCCCAGGTAAAGTAATTCCCAACCCCTGGGCCAATGCCCCTGCCCCTCCTGCTCCTCCACTTCCGCTTAAAGCAAGCAAGCTGCCCAGCCCGCCCAGGCCGCTCAGTCCTTCCTTCGAATCTATCTGAGGCAGAATAGAGGCGGTAGATTCATAGACTTTGGGCATGAGCAGGCTCACGACCATAGCCAAAAGGACCGCTGAGCAGAAGAGTCGGATGAGCATCCGCCGCTGCTTCCTGATGACCCTCCAGTAGTCGAGAAGATTCACGTCGTCTTCTTCCGGTCGGTAGTTCATCATTTCCTTCACCGCCCGATCACGGCTAGCGAGGCACCAGTCAGCGCCACGGACCCAAGGACGGCAGCGATAGACTGCCACAATGACAACGCCCGATACTTTGGCTCCGTCTTGGGCGGGACCACGATGGTGTCTCCCGCTTGAACTGGTTTCACCTTCACATAAGCAGCATCGGTTGAGCCGTTTGCCCGTACCACATAGATTTCTTTCGGATTGGCTTCTTCCGTTGGCCCGCCGCCCTGCTTGAGGTAGTCCTCTAATGTCGCGCCTTCTCTATAGACCACAGTTGTGGGGGTTCGCACCGCTCCGACAAGCGCCACGGTCTGGGGTGCTGTAACTGGAGAGTCAACGCTGCCTGAGAAGCCCCCGCCTCCCCGCCAGTCGCGTATGCTGCTGCCTGCGATAGAAGCTGCTGCTTCTGGGCTGTTATGAACCGCTGGAGCTCAACCTGTTGGGAAGCCTTGACTGATTGCCGAATCAGGACGAGCCCCTGGGGAAATGAACGTTCGGTAAACCCGCCAGTCCGCTTCAACACTGAACTAAGCCGTTCACCAATCTCAATGGGATAGAGGCCCGGGCGCTTTACTTCTCCAGCAATCGTCACCGCACTGGGCGCTCGAAGCTGGGTCGTGACCACAATTCCGTCTAAACGCTTCAATTCGATGTTGTCTTCTGCATTTCCCTCAAACAACCGTTTGAGACTGAACGGGATCACTGAGGTAGCATAGGTCAGTGGATCAGTCCGGATCACCTCGGCGCGATCCAGGTAGGCGTCCACCAATAGTTGGTTCGGGCTCAACAGATCACGGAGCCTCATCCCGGGTTTAAATTCGTAGAGACCCGGACTCTTCACGGCTCCGGTCAAGCCGATGGCATTTTCGATTTTCATGGTCACGGAGTTGATCCTGACAAAATCGCCGTCCTGGATCAGAGGATCGTTGCCGGCGCTTCCATTCGCTTTCTCGTCGCGTTGAGTCAGCGCCTTGCCTAAATCCACATCAAGGATCACGCGGTTCTGGTCCGCCTGAATACGAAAGATGTGGCAGCGCCTATGATCCGCCGTCGGGGCGAGGCCGCCGGCAAGCTCAATGAGTTCCGTGAGTGTGGTCTTTCCGGTTAGCTCGTAAATTGCCGGCCGCCGTACCGGTCCCCCAATGGCCGCCACCTTGGCTATGGGAGGGATTAAGATCGTATCTCCCGAGTGCAGACGGACATCTTTGGACCGGTCGCTCTTCAGCAGAAAGTCATAGAAGTCAAGCTCCGCAACTACCTTTCCTTCACGAACTATTCGGATCTGCCGAAGCGAGCCAGATTTTGACGGGCCGCAGGCAGCATAAATTGCGTTCGAAGCCGCGGCAAGCGAGCTCACTTCGTAAGCGCCTGGGCGAACCACCTCCCCCACCACATAAACCTTGATGGTCCGGAGTCTGGCCATTGAAACGTGAGCCTCAAACCGCTTGAGTAGATTTCCCAGGCGGGCCATGATTAACCGGTTCGCCTCTGAAAAAGTTTGTCCGGCGAGCGGGATTGTGCCGACATTGGGCACGAAGATCGTCCCGTCTCGACCA
>VBOK01000147.1:7500-16114 GCA_005877565.1 Nitrospirota bacterium | reverse complement strand
TTGAGCTGCCCCTCCTTATTCTCTGACCGTTCATGCCCGCCGGGAATGATCGGTTTGGATCCACCGTCTCGCCAGCGTTGTCGCACTTCAGCCAGGAATTGCTCCCGGTTCTGTTGCATTTTCCGGATGAGCGCTGGAGGGGCGCCCGTATCTTCGTATCGGGCCGCCCAGAGGACCAATTCCGTAAGAACCGGCGCCAAGTCGATCCCCTTCTTCGTCAAGCGATAATTCAACTTTCGCCGATCCGTCGGATCCTGCTGGGGGGTGATGATCCCACAGGCTTCCAGCTTCTGCAGGCGATCGGCCAATATGTTCGTCGCAATCCTTTCGTCAGACCCCAGAAATTCCTTATAGGTCCGGTATCCCCGGATCATCAGGTCGCGGATGATCAGCAGCGACCAGCGATCTCCCAATATTTCCAGGGAAACGCTCAGCGGACAAGCTGATCGACGGGTTGTCATGGACTTGGTGGGCATATCTCCAGGGTAGCAAATACCGCTTGCATTTGGCAAGTTATTTGTGTACTCTGCGTGCAATGTATCTGACCCTCTTTATCCCATTGAGGTTCTGCCCACAAGGAGGTTCACTATGCCGGACAGACATCGGGCTCCCGTGAAGCCCACGACGACCACGCGCACATCGGCCACCGGTCCCGTTACCCTGCTCATCGGCACCCGCAAAGGCGCCTTCATCGTGCGGGGCGATCGATCCCGTCGAACCTGGAAACTGTCGGCGCCGATGTTCCTGGGCCACATCATCCATCACCTGGTGCTCGACCCGAGAGATCGGCGAACGCTGCTCGCGGCGGCCCGCACCGGTCATCTGGGACCGACCGTTTTTCGATCCACCGACTTCGGCAAGACCTGGAAGGAGGCAAGAAACCCGCCGGCTTTTCCGAAAGTCCCCGAGGGACAAAAAGGACGCGTCGTCGATCATGTCTTCTGGCTCACGCCGGGACATGCGAGCGAGCCGAACGTCTGGTACGCGGGCACTTCGCCACAGGGACTCTTCCGCTCCGCCGACGGAGGCGTCACGTGGGAACCGTTTTCCTACATCAACGACAATCCGCAGTACCGCGAGTGGATGGGCACCGTGCAGGACGGCACGCCGGACGGGCCGAAGCTACACTCGATCATCGTCGACCCGCGCGACCACGCACACTTGTACTTTGCGATGTCCGGCGGCGGTGTGCATGAGTCCGTCGACGGCGGCAAGAGCTTCACGACGCTCGTGCAAGGGCTCGAGGTAGTCGATGGGTTCGACCCGGCCACGGTGACTTTCCACGATCCCCATTGCGTCCGACTCTGCCCTCGTAACCCGGACCGGCTGTATCAACAGAATCACTGCGGCATCTACCGGATTGATCGACCGTCGAACCAGTGGGTGCGCATCGGGAGGAACATGCCGAAAACAATCGGCGACATCGGGTTCCCCATGGTGGTGCACCCGCGCGACCCCGATACCGCCTGGGTGTTCCCGATGGACGGCTCGACCGTGTGGCCACGCGTGAGCCCGGGTGGGAAACCGGCTGCGTACGTCACGAAGAATGCCGGAAAGAGTTGGGTGCGACTCGACAAGGGCTTCCCCCGGTCGGATGCCTGGTGGACCGTCAAGCGCCAGGCCATGACAGCCGACGCGCACGAATTTACTCGGTGGAAGCAGCGGAGCTCTGACCATGACAGTCCATATCCCGAGTCCACTTCGTTCCTATACCAAAGAGAAGAGCGCAGTGGAGGCAGAAGGCATCACCGTGGCCGAGGTCCTGTCGGCATTGGATCACCGCTACCCCGGCCTTCGGTTTCGCATCATCACCGAGCAGGACACGATCCGGAAGCACATCAGGATCTTCGTCAATGAGACGCAGGCACAGACCCTGGAGACCCCGCTCCGACCTGGCGATGAGATCTATATCATCTGCGCGCTCAGCGGAGGATAGTTCGGCAGAGGCGGAAAGAAAGGAAACACAACGATGCGATTCATGATTATTGTGAAGGCCAGCAAGGACTCGGAAACGGGCGTCATGCCGAGCGAGCAACTCCTCAGCGAGATGGGCAGATTCAACGAAGAGCTGGCGAAAGCCGGCGTGCTGCTCGCGGCGGAGGGGCTCCAGCCTAGTTCGAAGGGCGCGCGGGTCAGGTTCTCGGGAAACAAGCGGACCGTGATCGACGGGCCGTTCACCGAGACGAAGGAGCTGATCGCCGGCTTCTGGCTGTGGCAGGTCAAGTCGAAGGAAGAGGCGATCGAATGGGTCAAGCGCTGTCCCAATCCGCATAAGGGGGAGAGTGAAATCGAGATTCGCCAGGTGTTCGAGGCGGAGGATTTCGGGGCCGAGTTCACGCCCGAGCTCAGAGAGCAAGAGGAGCGCCTGCGCGCGCAGGCGGCCAAGAAGCGCTAGGCGAGGTTCGCATCACGATGAAAACGCAAAAAATCACCCCGTTCTTGTGGTTCGATGACAAAGCCGAAGAGGCGGTGAAGTTTTATGTGTCGCTTTTCAAAAATTCCAAAATTGGGACCATTACCCGCTATGGCGAAGCAGGGGCAGCGGCTTCGGGAAGACCGAAGGGAACGGTCATGACCGTGGCATTCCAGCTCGAAGGGCAAGCATTTACGGCGTTAAACGGCGGCCCGCACTTCAAATTCACCGAAGCCATATCGCTTGTCGTGAACTGCAAGACGCAAGAAGAGGTCGACGAGCTCTGGGAGAAGCTCTCCGGAGGTGGAGAAAAAGGACAGTGCGGCTGGCTGAAGGACAAATATGGTCTCTCCTGGCAGATCGTTCCCACCGTGTTGGGCAAGATGTTGAATGACAAGGATGCCGAGAAATCGAACAGAGTCCTACATGCGATCATCCAAATGCGCAAACTTGACATCAAACGCTTACAGCAGGCATATAAGGGACGATGAAGCAGTTACCCCGCTTCATCTGCATTATCGAGTGACCCCATTTATCCAATTATGATCAACAGGAGGGAGGAAACCATGACATCGCAAAATACATCATGTCCGAAGGGCTTTCATACCGTGACCCCAACGCTCACGGTGCGGGATGCCGGCAAGGCCATCGACTTTTACAAGCGTGCGTTCGGCGCCGAAGAGCGGATGCGCTTTCACGGACCGGATGGCAAAAGCATCATGCATGCGGAAATCAAGATCGGAGATTCGATCATCTTTATCAGCGATGAAAACCCAAACATGGGATGCCGCGGGCCGCAGAGCCTCGGAGGCACGCCGGTCGGTCTCTTTCTCTACGTTGACGATGCGGACCAGATGTTCAATCGCGCGGTCTCAGCCGGGGCGAAATCGGAAAGCCCGGTCTCAGATATGTTCTGGGGAGATCGCTGCGGGCAACTGACTGACCCGTTCGGCCACAAGTGGATGGTAGCGACCCATAAGGAAGACCTCACGCGGGAAGAACTCGCCAAGCGCGCGCAGGCCTTCTTTGCGCAAATGGCCGGACAGGCCCGCTAGCCATCTGCTCAGACCTTCGGAATTCCTCAGTCTTTGCAGATCTTGGCCACCAGGTGATCGGAAATTTCCGTGTGGCGAGGGACCGCTTCCGTCCTGTGCAAACACTGCCGTGAAATGATTCTCCATGTTCTTCCCCGTCATTTGTCAGGCATTGTACTTGAGACCAGTGCGTGCAGCTTATGTCCTTTCAGATAGGAATCGCTTGTAGCACCCTTCCCTCCACGCCGCTCGCCTGAGACGAACAAGTCCCTCAACCCCTTGAAGATTCAGAGAGAAAGCTCGACCTAGCCGCCTCGGTACGACTGGCAAAGGATTTGCTTTTGCTGCTAGTGAATGGTGATGGAACGCTGGACACCATTCAGAAGGAAGGGACTACGGTGCCCAATCGCAAGCGCACACTCTCTTTCGACGAGAAGAAGGCTGCCGAAGCCGCCTTTCAGGGCTTACCGATCGACCCGGCGTGGTCAGTGAGCGCCCAGGCGATTTACTTCGGCATTCTCGCACGTACCCAGGGCCGGAATATCGTTGAAGAGGAAGTCCTGGAAGCGACCGTCTTCTAGGCAGATCGCGCCCCCCCACCATCACCACCCCCACCATCACCGCCAGCCAACCTCCCCGCCTCTTCATCGCGATCTCCTCAGCAAAGGGGATTACCTATGCAATCGGGCTGGCTGCGAAGCGACTTTGGGGAATTTCAGTCTGACCCGGCGGGCGCCTACCGGTTCTCCACCATGGGCAACTCGCGCGAGCCTTCCGCTTCCTGTTGAATGCGGAGGCGCTCGGCCCTGGACTCCTGCAACACGTGGTCAAGCATGTCGTCGGTCATCTGCGTCAACTGCGCAGCCGCGTCCTTCATCTGTCCATGCTCGACGGCTCGAGAGAGCACTTCGGCCTTCGTTGCCCCCTGCCCCTTCCCCAGAAACGGCTTGGTGATGAGGTAGACGACATCGCGCACCGGCATGTAGCGGAGGAACCGCCGCAGCAGCCGGTAGGTCTGCACGGGGTAATGCAGCAGCTTATAGAGAAACAACCGCCTCAGCCCTGCGCGGCGCTCGTCGTTGATGACCTCGCCGGAAAGGCAGGTCGGATCGATCGCCGAACACTTGAAATACTTGTACCAGTCATCCCGCTCGCTCACCAAGCCCCGCTTCACATACTCCTGCCAGAGCGGCGTCCCGCGATAGACACAGAGCCGGTTGAACCCGAACGTATCCAACGGAAGCCGGGACGCAAAGTCGAACGTGGCCCGCATGTCCTCGACCGTCTCGTCCGGATTGCCGACCGTGAAGAACCCGTGCACGATCTCAATGCCCGCTCGTTTGGCGTTCCTGACCGCGGTGTCCACCTCCGCCAGCGTCTGCTCTTTTTTCAACCGGTCGAGTATCTTCTGGCTGCCGCTCTCGATGCCGAACATGATGGTGCGGCAGTGGGCCTTGGCCATTGCCGGAAACAGGTGCTGGGCGACTGAGTCCACCCGGCCCTCGCAGCCCCATTCAATGGTAATGCCGTGATCATTCAGGCCCTTGCAGATCGCCTCGATGCGTTTTGGCTGCAACAGAAAATGATCGTCCACGAAATAGACCGAGCCGTAGCCGAGCGCCTGGAGATGCTTGAACTCATCCACTACGTGCTGCGGACTCCGGGAGCGCCATTTGCCCTCATTGAAGATCGGGATGTCGCAAAACACGCAGGGCCAGGGGCAGCCGCGTGAAGTCTGCATCGTCGTAAACCGCTTCATGGAAAGGACGGCCGGCACGTCGAGCGGCATGGACTCGACGAAATCCAGGGGCAGGCTCTCGCGGTCCGGAAACGGCCACTGGTCGAGATGCCGCTCCATGGTCCGATTGGGGTTGTTGACGACCTGTCCGTCCTTCGTCCAGGTCAGCCCGCCGACGTCGTGCGGATCATCCAGACGGTCGAGGAGGTCAAGAATGAGCTGCTCGCCGTCTCCGCGGCAGACGAAGTCCACCTCGGGGCATTGCAGCTTGACGAGCGACGCATTGAGGCTCACGAAGACTCCGCCGAAGGCCAGCTTCACTTCCGGATTGGTCGCACGGATCTGACGGGCCAGGATTTTGGCGTAGGGGTAACTGGTCGTGCTGAGGAAGCTCAATCCGACGAGAGCTGGCCGGCAGCGCTTGATCTCTTCAATGATCGTGTCGTTGGGCGTGTCGGGGTTGGCCTGGTCGAACATCACGCATTCATGGCCCGCGCGCTTCAACACGGACGAGAGCGACATGATGCCGATCGGGGGAAACCCCATCACTCGGAAATGTCCGTTTTTAGCCCGGGTCTTGGCCGGAAGGGCGTAAAACTGCGGGTCACGGACGTGAATCAGGAAGACGAGCATTATGGCTGCAGGATCTCCTTTCGGCAAACCTTCGCCTGAATTGTCGTCATTTGTGCGACACAATGGTACCACGGTCAGGCGTGAAGAAGAAGAGAAATCACCATCGGCTGCTGCAGGTGGCCCGTTCGAGCCACTGCACTTCGCTTCTATCATAGCGCAATGCGGACCGTATTCTTCAAGACTATGGCGCCGCGTCCTTGATCTGGTCGGCCGTCTTCTCCGCGGCCTTCTCCAGCGTGCCCTCCACCGCACGGGACTTTTCCAGCGGAGCCTTGATGCTATCAATCACCGCCTGCCCCGTTGAATCCGTCACCGATTTACTCGGCGCGGCCGGTGCACTCGGCGTGCTCGTCTTCGGCGCCTCCTGCCCACAGCCAATTAGACCCACCATCACCACTGCGAACATCATGGCAAGCCATGCCCGTATGCTCATGGACGACCTCCTTAAACCAACCCTATTTATTCTTGATTCTTTCAACAATCTCAACGATAGTTTTTGACCGCCTAGCAGCGCTTCTATAACAACTCTCCAAGTTTTGACATACCGATCTGTGATTCTCTTCTGTCAGGGAAGAATTGAATGTTAAAGCAGTGTAATGGCGCGCCTGATCAACTTCTTCATTAAAGGCGTTTAGATAGTTCTTAATCTCAAAGACATGGTTTTGAAACGGGACGTCGAAGGCCGACATATATCCCATCTTTGAATCAACAAAAGGCAAGGAATATCTTTTCAGAGACAGTGCAGGACCGGCAGTGTCTCTACTTTGCATCGCGAGAGCTTGGATCTGCTCATCTGTAAGCTCCAGCAGCCTTCGCGTGGCCTCCATAATTTGCTCACTAGGGTTGACGCCTTCGTACTTAGCTGTAATATCGTGCACCCACTGGAGTAACTCTCGATCTAAGGTTCCGAAGCGTTTATTAATTAGGAATACAACACCAGCCAACCGGTACTGCAGTTCTTTGAGCTCCGTCATGATTCCCAACCGAACCTCTTTTATTTCCCTTTTCCTTTTGATCGAATCGACAATGACGGGGCTGAGAAGGCCAAGCAGCCAACCCATAAAGAGGAAAAGAATTCTTTCGGCCAGTTCCATAGCTCGTACTTTGTTCGCCTCGCCGTGCGTGATATTACTGGTGACAGGCTACTTTCTATGCCGTGGCGTGTCAACTTTCTGAGCGGGTGGCGGCGAACGGGCGCCCGGGCGGAGCGCGGCGCGTACAGCCGGTTCTGCGGGGCTTCGCCGGCGAAATGCGCAGCTCGGCTGGGTTGTTCGGCGACAGGACCCGCTCCTCTGCCGGAGCAGAACGGGGACAGTCCCCAGGAAGAAGGGGGACAGTCCCCTTCGAATGAAGAAGCCCGCTGACCTTGCGATCAGCGGGCTCTTTTTAAACCCGGCAGCGTCCTACTTTCCCACAGCCTTACAGCGGCAGTATCATCGGCCCTGGAGGACTTAACTTCCGTGTTCGAGATGGGAACGGGTGTGACCCCTCCGGCATGGCCACCGGGAATTCGTTATACGTTCATCGTTATTCGTCAATCGGGAAGACCCTCCGCTAGTTTACGTTTAACGCATAACGTTTAACGATTAACGTCTGCAAAGGAGACTGTGTCTACCAGAGGCAAATTAATAGTTAAGCCGCACGGCCGATTAGTACTGGTTGGCTACAGGCCTTACGGCCCTTCCACGTCCAGCCTATCAAACTCGTAGTCTTCGAGTGGCCTTTAGGGACCTTACGGTCCGGGAGATCTCATCTTGAGGCCGGCTTCTCGCTTAGATGCTTTCAGCGATTATCCGTACCGAACATAGCTACCCGACAATGCCGCGGGCGCGACAATCGGCACACTAGAGGTCCGTCCGTCCCAGTCCTCTCGTACTAGGGACCGCCCCTCTCAAATCTCCTCCGCCCACATCAGATAGGGACCGAACTGTCTCACGACGTTCTGAACCCAACTCTCGTACCGCTTTAATGGACGAACAGTCCAACCCTTGGGACCAGCTTCAGCCCCAGGATGCGATGAGTCGACATCGAGGTGCCAAACCTCCCCGTCGATGTGAACTCTTGGGGGAGATCAGCCTGTTATCCCCGGCGTACCTTTTATCCGTTGAGCGATGGCCCTTCCACACAGAACCACCGGATCACTAAGCCCGACTTTCGTCCCTGCTTGACCCGTCAGTCTCGCAGTCAAGCTCCCTTCTGCCTTTGCGCTCTTCGGCTGATTACCGACCAGCCTGAGGGAACCTTTGGGCGCCTCCGTTACCTTTTGGGAGGCGACCGCCCCAGTCAAACTACCCACCAGACACTGTCCCTGGCCTCGATCAGAAGCCGAGGTTAGGATATCGGAAAAGTAAGGGTGGTATTTCACGGACGACTCCACGGGACCTAGCGGCCCCGCTTCACAGTCTCCCACCTATGCTACACAAACCGCTCCAACAGCCAATGTCAAGTTATAGTAAAGGTGCACGGGGTCTTTCCGTCTAGATGCGGGCACCCGGCTTCTTCACCGGAACAACAAATTCGCTGAGCATCCCCCCGAGACAGCGCTCCAGTCGTTATGCCATTCATGCAGGTCGGAACTTACCCGACAAGGAATTTCGCTACCTTAGGACCGTTATAGTTACGGCCGCCGTTTACCGGGGCTTCGCTTCGGAGCTTCGCCTTGCGGCTGTCCCCTCTGGTTAACCTTCCGGCACCGGGCAGGCATCACACCCTATACGTCGGCTTGCGCCTTAGCAGAGTGCTGTGTTTTTGATAAACAGTCGCCAGAGCCACTTTCCTGAGACCTCTCTCGGCTCA
>VBOK01000147.1:0-2500 GCA_005877565.1 Nitrospirota bacterium | reverse complement strand
GCCACCACCCTGTTCCGCCTGATCGCCCGACATTTCCTCAACCAGGACAAGCGCATCATGGAACGGCAAGCGCTCGGCCTCCGCTACAAGCCTCCCTTGATGTTGCTGGATGACGCCGACACGCCCGCCAAGTGGTATTACAAGCTGAAGGCCGCGCACCTGGAAGCCCGCCAGAGCGGCCGTCCGATGGAGCATCCCCTCAAGGGGCCCGTCACCCTCCGGTGGCGCAGTTGATCCCGGATTCTTCACGAATGTCGTAGGGGCACGGCGCGCCGTGCCCCTACTTGCACGCACCTGACTGAACCCGCATAATAACGGCATGCTATTGCGCTGGTCGCGACGAGACCTGCTGAAGATCGGCGGAGTCGGCCTCGCGGCCGGATTGACAGGCGGCTGCGACTCCGCAGCGAGCGTGTTCGGCCGCCTCTTCGCGGTCCCGCCGCGCGAGACGACCTACTTCACACCCAACGACACATTCTATGTGGTGAACTACTCGGACTCGCCGTTCAGTCTCTCCCGCGACGTCAAGATCGACCAATGGCAACTCTCCATCACAGGCGCCGTCAAAAAGCCCGTGACCCTCCGTTACGACGACATCCTCAAACAGCCCGCGCTCGATCGCGCCGTGACTCTCGAATGCATCGATAACCTCCCCGGCGGCGACAGCATGGGCAACGCCATGTGGCGTGGCATCTCGCTCAAAGAGCTGTTGGAAGAAGTCGGCGCCGATAAGGAGATGGCCCGCGACGTCGTGTTCCGGGCCGCTGACGGATACGACGACAGCATCCCCTTCGAACGGGCCATGCGGGGGGACGTGTTGCTCGCGTACATGATGAACGGGGTCACCCTCCCGAAGATGCACGGCTTTCCGCTCCGAGCCGTGGTGCCCGGGCTCTACGGCATCAAGAACGTCAAGTGGATCACCGAAATCGAAGTCTACGAGGGGGACTACAAGGGCTACTGGCAACGCAAGGGCTGGACCGATGACGGCACGATCAAGATTACGTCACGCATTGACAGCCCCGGCCATTACCAGAATCTCCGCGGGAAGGAGCACTTGTTCAAAGGCATCGCCTTCGGAGGGCCGGAGACCATCTCGAAGGTCGAGATCAGTTTCGACGGCGGACGGACCTGGCTGGACGCGCCGTTCGAGTTGCCGCTCTCCCCACATACCTGGGTGGTCTGGTACTACAATTGGGCGCCCCCCAAGGCCGGCGCCTACCAAGTCGCCGTCCGCGCCATCGACGTCACGGGGCTTGTCCAGACCTCGGACATTGTGCGCCCGAGCCCCGCCGGCGCCAGCGGACTCCATACGATCGTGACCGTCGTGGACCACCTCTAAGACCGTCAGCCCACCACACCGGTACCTCCGGCTTCCTCACCATCTTTTCTACCATCATCTTTTCTGTTTCCTCCACCATTGCACTCAGACCCTGAAGGCCTTTACAATTTCTGACATGAAGCACGTCGTATCGGTCGCCGCCCTTCTCGTGCTGGTCAGCGCGGACTGTCACGCCCAAGAGCAAGATTTAACGGTCTTTAATAGCTTGCTGCTGGCGAGCCTGGGATCCGAAATAGATGTCGCGCGCAGCGGGGTCGCGCAGGCGATCGGCCGGATATGCGACGACGTGAGACGGCAACGGCCGAGCGCCCAATGCTCGGTGCAAGGGAATTTGAGCGATCAGCCTGGGTTTGAAAAGATTGCCGAAGACGAGATCGTCTTCAGTTTTCCGCGCCACGGCTGGAGTGTGCATGGGGAGGTCAGCGAACAGGTGGCGAAATGGTGCAATGGCATCGTAATATCCGGAAGGTGCATTGGGGTTTGGGTGAGGATCGTGGCGCGGTTCAGCGTCGATGTCACGAATCTGCGGGGCCGAGTGAGCGTCGGGCTAGGGCCCGCCGCGAATCCCCTTGATCCACGGCCTCAAATCTACAGCGTAAACAGGGAGATCAAGTACGATATCCGCGTGACCGAGAATCACGATTGGCCCGTAGATATAGCTCAGGTGTTTAGTAACTCTTTCACCAATCCGGAGGCCGAGATCCGAAAAGAAATCAATGCACAGATCGACAAGCTCGGCTCCGATTTCTTCGTTCAGATCCCCCCTGACTTTCTGGCGCTCCCAGGCCCGCCGCGAGGGCTCGGCGGGCCGCCAGCGGCAATCGCGAACGAAGTCAGCGACGCGCAGCTTTCGGCTTTAGCCGACTCCATGGAGCGAAATATCATCCAGACTCAATTTTTGCCCGACATGAACCTTCTCTGGGACGGCGGGGACCAGGCGATCTGGAGTGGACATTATCTGGCAGCCCAAGCCTTGCGCTACGCTGACGCAGCTACCGTGGAGGAACGAACGGAGGCCCTACAGAACGCAGCCAGGATCGTCCAAGGGATCGCCGACTTGCTTGATCTCGGCGCGACGCAAAGGGAAGGACTGGTGGCCAAGACGATGCGTCCCGATCCAGTGGGCAAATGGGGCGACGGCCCGCGCTTTGTCCCTGC
>VBOK01000248.1 GCA_005877565.1 Nitrospirota bacterium | reverse complement strand
CCCGATGTGGAAATGGTGCACGGCGTTGTTTGGTTCCGCCGCGACCTTTTCATGAAGCGCCTCCAGCTTCCTCTCCTTGTCCGTCTCCAGCACTTCCTTGGCGGGCAGGTCGCGCTTCTTGCGGGCGTCGATGAAGAGTTTGGCGGACTCGTACGTGTACCGGTCGATCAGCACCTTGCCTGGCGTGCAGGCTTTCTGCAGCCGCGCGGAGATGTTGACCACGTCCCCGATCGCGGTATACGACTGGCGCTTGCTCCCGACCAGGCCCGTGATGGTGGACCCTGAGCACACGCCGATGCGCATCTCCCAGGGATAATTCATCTTGGCCATCTTCTCCTGCATCTTGAGCCCCGCCAGCACGGCCAGGATCCGGTAGGTCTCGAAATCCAGCGGCGCCCCGAACTCGCACATGATGCCGTCGCCCATGTACCGGTCGATGTGACCGCGATAGTTCAGCAGGATGGGCTCCATGTCGCCGAGGTAGCGGTTGAGATCGCGGATCACGATCTCGGGGGGATTCTGTTCGGAATGAGTGGTGAAACCGACGAGGTCGGAGAACAGGACGCTGATGCTGCGCTTCTCGTTGCGCAGCCCCCCCTCGATGATCAATTTGACCACGGTGGAGTCCATGGTGGAGTACAGCGCCTCCTCCACCTTGGCCTTGAGGGACTCGATGGAATGTTTGGACTTCTCCAGTTCTTCGGTCCGCTCCTTGACCTTGTATTCCAGGTTTTCGGCGTAGTCCTTCAGCCTCGCGTTGGCGCGGTTGAGCTCCTCGGTGCGCTCCCGCACCTTGACCTCCAGGTTTTCGCTGTAGTCTTTCAGCGCCGCGTTGGCGTGGTTGAGCTCCTCCTGCCGGCGCTGGAGTTCCTGATTCAGGAACGCCAAGTGCTCGGCGCTGGCCTTCAGCGCCCGGTTGACCACACTGAGCTCATCCTGCTGTTTCTGGAGCACCTCGTTCTGCCGACTTGTGGTCTCAAATTCTCGCGTCAGCTTCTCATGCAACCCTCCGACGACCGCCCCGGCCAGGACGAGGAAGCACCCCCAGATTAAGATTTGAAGGTACAGCCCCATCTCCGGCTCATTCGCCAGACCGTCTTGCGGCGTCAAGAACGCCTCGGGCCGCAGGTACACGTACAGCAGCATCAGCAGGAAGGAGAGAACGGCTCCCAGCACGGCCTTCGTTCGGCCCAGGTAGTAGCCAGCCAGGATGATCGGCAGAAAGTAGAAGTTCAGAAAGGCGATCTTCTGCGGGATGAAGTAGTTGATCAGGACGGTCGCGATGAGCGTAAGCAAGACAAACGCCTGCTCGAAATTCTTGAGGAGGTAGGCTTTGAGCCCTTCCACTGAGACACCGCTGAACGCTCCCGGAGCGCTGGCGTTGGGTCCGCCAGGCATGGTGGGCGGAGCAGGAGGTCTTGCAACCAGCGGCTCAGGAGTGCTGGATTCCGGCGGCGCTGTCGAGTCGGATGGAGCCATACACCTAGTACCTAACGTCTGGTTGTTTTTGAAGAATCATCACCCTATCCCATAGGGCAGGGCTTGTCAAGGCAAGCCCCTCGTTACTGGTCGGGGCAAGCCCGACACCCCAGTAGGCAATCGGATGGATGGTAGCTGAGAGCGATGAGGGCAACAGCCTCTTGATCAACTCAACTGCCGCCCTCGGAATCGGTACGTGTCCGTTCTCCCACATGCTGACCGTGGTGCGCGAGACCCCGACGATCTTGGCAAGGATCGCCTGGGAAAGCTTGAGCCGATGCCGGATGGTCACCAGGAGGGCCGGTTCCATGTAACTCTGCCCCTTCGGGCGACCACGACGCCGTGGGCCGGCTGGCCCCCCTTCCGTTGGAGAAGGCTGTCTCAAGGCGCCTTGTTCATCTGCTTCACTCATGTGGAGATCGACCCCCAAAAGAAAAGGCGCCATCGCATTCTCCCGCTTGGTGCCAGGAGCGAGCCGATTGCGCCTTCAACTTACAGGCCTTTGAGCCTGCCCGCTAAGGCTGACTGAAGAGCAACATTTCCGCGATTAATTACAGGGCCTTGGCGGGATTTTGTCAAGAAAATTTAGCGCTGGGTGGTGGGCCGTGCAGGGATCGAACCTGCGGCCCGCTGATTAAGAGTCGCGTCGGGAATGACCCTGACTCTACGCCAACTGCATAAACAGCGGGGATCGCGTGGACAGGAGTGGGCCGAAAGTGGGCCACCTGTCCGCTAATCCGCAACCCAGGCGCAACCGAGCAAGCCTACTGAACCATTCCCTCTAGCCCGTTCACTCCCTTACCCCACCGGGGGGACACCCTTGGGACGCCTCCCTACCCACCGAGCGGCTACGGGCAGGGGACCCGGCTGATAGTTGCGGGGTAAAGGGGCGGGGGTAGGCTTGGGCCGGAAGTGATTGACGGGAAGAGGACCCGTGGAATTTTCTGGAAAGGCTAAAAGAGGCGGGCGCGGAAATGGAACCGGCCATCGCTGAAACCGCCGCGTAGTTTGACCAACACTGTGTTGCTCGATTACGCGGCCTGCCGCCGCCGCCACGCCGCCAGCCCGGCGAGGCCGGAGCCGAGGAGCAGTAGGGAGGAAGGCTCGGGAACGGCTGGAGCGGCGGGGATAGTGGGGATAGTCAAGTCTAACCAGAATTGGCCTCCAGTGTTGCCAACTAGCGTTAAACTCCCATCGGCCTGGTTGATGATCACGTCGTCACCTGTACTGGTGAGTCCATAAAGTGTCTCACTGAGGGGATCAAAGTCCATCGCGCCTATACTCTGTGAGAGCGTACCCAGAAAGGTGTTTGCACCCGTCGTCAAGTTAACCGACACCAAGGAGCGTCCCTGGTAAACCGGCGTGTCAATTGTAATGTAGGCAGTCGTGGGGTTCTGCACTGCCATGGCCCGCGTGATACCTTTCCCAGTTGACACCACCGCGGTAGGGGTCGCGGTGGTGGTGTTAATCGAGTAAAACGTCGTCGTGGAGGTATTTAAGTCGGTGCCAAGCAGGATGGCGACGTTGTAGTCAAGCCCTTCGATGTCCCCTAAGCCCGTGTCGCCGATCAAAGTGGCTGCGCCTGTGCTTTTGTTGATGCTATAGAGGTTTCCGGAATCGGCAGTACCAAAGAGGCCACCACCCGGTGAGATCGCCAGCCCTTCCAGAAATAGCCCTGTATTTGTATTACCGATGAGGGTGGCGGATGCACTTGTGAGGTTGACCGAATACAGGTTTTCACCGGTGTCGACCGCATACCCCATGACATCCGCACTCGCGCGCTGCGACACGGCCGTCACGGCAAGGACGGTTGCCAAGATCAACGCGATAAAAATCAAGGGTCGTTTCATCGCTGCCCCCTACTTTCACTCGGAACACACTGGTGTTCGTGTCAAGAGGCAAAGGCCCAGTTGTACGCAAGGTCCGGGCCAGATCAGAATTGATTGAAATCCTGGATGATCCATTTGGGCTGCGTATGCCACTGTCAAGATTTCCGACAGTGAAATGGGCCATGGATTGGGACTTGTAGTCATCCATCCAGTCGCCTAAGTCATTCCAGGACTTTGGGTTTTGGAAGATTTTCCTGCAGAATTTAACGAAATATCACGACGTACGAGGCCAGGGAAACTGGCAGGTTTTTTTACGCGCTAATACTGCGTAGGTAGATATGTGATTAAACCTAATGTTCCCTGCCTGAATCCGCTGTGCTGCCTGCGGGCATCGCCAGCGACGGGACTAGGATGACCTTCCGCGTTATGAGAGTAGTGGCAAGGCTAGGCCACCCGTTGGGACCTGTCAAGAGTGGGTTTGTCTTACGCGGGATAGGCGCAGGTGTTTAGAAAAGTCTATTGTGCTGTTTGTGAAGAAGGGTACTGACTATGGAGTTGGAAGAAGAGAATCGCGGCTGCTGTGCTTGCCATACATTCCTTGGTAATTCCAATCACGAGCTATGCCGTTTTGGTCAATGGTGTAAAAGACACGATGCTGGCTGGCTTCTGTCACCGGACTATCACTCATCCCTTTGTCGTACCACCCGCAGATTTCTCCACCAGTCTGTAGCGGGTTACATTGAAATGGTTGGCCGAGGCTTGCAATCAGTTCCGCCTTGGTCTTCCCTAGCCACAGGTCAAGGCG
>VBOK01000247.1 GCA_005877565.1 Nitrospirota bacterium | reverse complement strand
TTCAAGCCCCCTCAGCTCGCGCAGTTGCCATCACCGCGTTCCCTCCCACCGACGCTCAACCAGGTCCATCCGCTTCAGCCCCACCACGTGTCGCGCGCGCCTTTTGTGCTGTCGCGCCAGGCTCCCGGAACAAATCCCAAACGCTCCAGTGAAGGTGGCCAGCACAGACGGTAAGACCGTTCGATTTCAGGATGCAAAAGGGTTGTGCTAAGCTGTGTCTGCACCTCAGGCTTCTGAGGAAAGGTTTATGAACACACCCGGTGAGGCTCGTAAGGCAAGCTGGAAGGGGCTCTATCTCTGTGCCGCGATGCTGTTCTGTTCCGTTTGCGCAAGCGCTTCAGAGCAGGCCGCGTCTCCCCAACAAGACTCGAATCAGCTCTTCCAAGAGCTGCGCAAAATGGAACAGCAACCGCCGCAAGGAAAGGAGCCTGCCGTCCAGCCACCCGCGATCGCGTCGCCATATCCACCTGACCAGTACCTGATAGGCACTGGCCAGGGCGACCTGTCCAAGGGACGCCTGGTCTGCCGACGTGTGTCAGAACTCGCTGCCCGCGCCGAGCTGGCCAAGCAAATCCGCGTCTGGGTGAAGGAACACGCCGTGGATCGTGTGCATGAACGCACGGGAGCGCCAACCGAACAGGATATTGAGGTGGTACGTGAGGAAACAGTCAACGAGTTACTTCAGGATGTCAAGATCGTGGATCAACGTGTGGACGAGGCTGCGGGTACGTGCACCAGCGTGGCGGTGATGCCGAAGAATCGTGTGACGCCACAACCAGCGACGTCTCCCCCTGAGACTCCGCGAACGCCATGAGCGCAGCTACACGCCCATGGATTCGGTCTCAGACACGGAACTCCGGCCCTCCTCCGGAGAGGCATCGGCGTCTACGTCCAGGTTCGGGAGTGTGAACGGCTCGGCTTCTTTGAGCTCCTTGATGTCCCGGAGCGCCGGCAGGTCCGACAGGTCCTTCAGCCCGAACGCCTGGAGGAACTGCCTCGTCGTCCCGTAAATGATGGGACGGCCGGGGGCGTCCTTGCGTCCGACGATGCGGACCAGCCGGCGTTCGAGGAGCGTTTTCAGCACGGCCGCGGTATCCACGCCCCGGAGCTGCTCGATCTCGGCGCGGACCACCGGCTGCTTGTAGGCGACGATGGCCAGCGTCTCCATGGCCGAGCGCGACAGCCTGGCGCCCTCCTTGGCCCTCTCCAATCGCTTGATCCACGGCGCGCAGTCCGGCCGCGTGGCAATCTGGAATCCCCCGGCGACTTCGACGAGTTGCAGCCCCCGCCCCTCCGCCGCGTAGTCGGCCTGGAGCGCCCGCAGGGCGCTCGTCAGCTCCGCGCGGTCCACGCCATCGACCGCCCCCAGCATGCGGTCCACCGAGAGCGGCTCGCCCGACACGAAAAGGATCGCCTCGAGGATGCCTTTCAGCCCCGACAAGGGACTGCTGTTGCCGCTCCCATTTCCGTTGGAGCCGTCGTGTTCCAACTCGGCTTCTACCGTTTCCGGTGTCATCATAGGGCATTCTCCTCAGCGTCTGCACCCTCGACCGCCACCGACAGGAACGTCCGTGACAGGAGGATGGGCTCGAAAGCCTCGGCCTGAAAGGCGCGAACAAGCTTGATCCGCATCAACTCCAGCAAGCCCAAGAACGTAACGATCACGACCAGACGCCCTTGGTCGGGTGAGAACAACGCGTCAAACGGCACGGCGGACTCCTGTTCCAGTCGCTCCAGGATATAGTTCATGCGGTCCTTGACCGTCAGGTGATCGGCCGTCACCTCGATCAGCGTCTTCGCCGGAACCCGCTGCAGCACTCCCTGCAGAGCATCCACCAGATCGAACAGCGTCAGCTCCAGCAGCGCGCCGTCCTCCTTCCCATGCAGGCCCTGACTGCTTGCCTCGATGATCGCCGGGCGGCCGAAGACCTCCCGCCACTGCTGGCCGCGCTGCACCAACTCGCCGGCCGCCTCCTTGAACTGCTTGTATTCCAGGAGTCGTCGGACCAGTTCCGCCCGGGGGTCTTCGCCCGTCTCGTCCTCGTCCCCATCGGCTTCAACCGGCAGCAGCATCCGGGACTTGATGTGGATCAGCGTGGCTGCCATCACCAGGAACTCGCCGGCGACCACCAGGTTCAGCGACTTCATCATGCTGATATAGTCGAGGTACTGTTTGGTGATCACCACAATGGGGATGTCGTAGATGTTGATCTCGTTCTTCTTGATCAGATGCAGCAAAAGGTCCAGCGGACCCTCGAACTCATCCAGGCGGATGCGATAGGAGTCCTCAGCCACATCAAGACCGATGTCGCGATCTTCTGCCATAGGTCCTCGAATAGAGAGCCGTCCCCACGATGGCCAGAAACACGGGGTTCTCGAACCCGGCAGAGGAGCGGGGGGTGGCAAACTTGGCGCGGGTGAAGTTGGGCTCCTGCTGGTAGAAGACCTTAGCAAAGTCGTCCTTGGCTTTGAAGTTGGCGTCGGAGAAGTTGGCTTCGCCGCGAAACGTGGCGCGCCGGAAGTAGGTGTCCGCGATGAAGACGGCATGCATGAAGAAGACGTTCTTCTCGAACACGGCCTCCGAAAAGTCCGAGATCCCTTCGAACCTGCTGCCCGAGAACCCGGTGCCCATCTTGAAATAGGCGCGCGAGAAGCTCGACTCCTTTTTGAACGTGACCGAGAGGAAATTCGTCAGCCCGCTGAACCCGGCGCGGAGGAACGTGACCGGCCCGTGAAAGACCGCCTGATAGTAGCGGGTGGGCCCGGCAAACGCTGTCTTCTCGAAACTCGCCGACTTGTCGAAGGTGCAGGTGAGGAAGAACGCGTTACCCAGAAACACCGCTTCGGAGCTATCGACGGGTCCGAGGAAGATCGTCCGGGAGAGGTCCACGTTCTTCGTAAAGGTGGTGCCGTGGAACGTGACGGGACCCTGGATCACTATCATGTCGCCCAGCATCCGATGCTCGACCATGTCGGGCTTGAGCTGGGTGTCGAGGTATCCGTCGAAGACTGAGTTGCTGATCACGAACGGCCCGCGGATCACGCGGGCCTCGGTGACGGAGGAGCCCGTCATGGTCGCGAGCACCGATGGCGGCAGCGGGACCGAGGCCAGCGGCACCGTCGGCAGGCGGGTCAGCAGCAGATCGCCGGTGACGACTCCGTTCCGGACGGACACGCCTTTGCCGGCCTTCAGTGCTTCGAGAATCTCGCCAGCCGGCACCGCCTGCGCGGCCCGCTCCGTCTCGGTGCACTCCGGACTGAAGTGGCGGACGAAGAGCGCGGGCTCGCCGGGCACCGCCCGTTCCACCGTGCAGGCCGCCCACGTAGTCGCCACAGGGGTGACTTGGAGCAACGCGAAGAGAAAGGGCAGGAAGCGGCGTGCGTTCACGTTCGCCATCCTCTGCTAGAACGGATAATCCAGTCCGACGAAGACATTGCCGCCGTCTTTCCCGTACGCCACGTCAATACGCCCCACGACGTTGGGACGCGCGAGGACGCGGAGACCGACCCCCGGATTGAATTGCGTGTCCTTGAGGCGAGTAAAGAGGTCGTCGTCCACCCGTCCTACATCCAGAAACGGCGCCAGCTCGAACTCGAGGGGATTGTCAAACACTCGCTTCTCAAGGACACGAATGCGCTCCTCAAGATTGATCAGATACAAGTTATCATCAATAAACCGGTTGAGTCCGAACCCACGCAACGTATTCTCGCCGCCTAGCATCGGCCGTTCATAGAAGGGAATGCCCCGACTGAAGACCATATCGAGCATAAGGCGCGCAACAAATACCATGCGTCCAGAGGCATGCGGAACCATCTGACGGGCATCCAGCGAAATCCGAAACCACCGGTCGGGCCCCTCCACATGGAGGTTGTGGGCCATCTCTCCGTAGAGAGAGACATACGTTCCCCGGACGGGAGTGAGCAAATTATCCCGGGTA